>NZ_JBNLYC010000047.1:0-33613 GCF_050172015.1 Bacillus sp. GMa5/1
GGGATAATTTTATATGTAAAATATTCACACAATAAATTTATCCAAGGTAGAAAAATAGTGAAATAACAGGAGTTAAGTTTATGAAACTATTAAAACTGAAGAAAAATACTTTTATAAAATAGTGAAAGAATATGAAGCACACAAAGTAACAACTAACCTATAACGAATTAGAATCGAAAATTTCTTAGAGTAGAAAAATCGGCTTTTTTTATGTCAAAATTTGCTTAGCGTATACTTTCGTTAAAATGCGGGTGGTATCCCATTTAGAAGAGAAAGTAAAGGACGTCGAAAAAAAGAAATATATCAATGGTGTGGAACCAATGGTAGCCCCTGATCGATTGGAGTGCCAATTCAATACATCCAGGTTTACGGATGTGACGTATCGCTTATTAGGAGAGCGTACCTTATATTTATCAACGATCATGGATGCCCTTAATCGCGAAATTATTAGTTGTGTCATCAACGAATTACAAACACTGACATTAGCGACGAAGACATTGAAACAAGCAATGAGAGGGTGAAAAGTAAAAAATGTCATCCTTCACTCATATCAAGGAAGTATTTATACTGCGAAGGAATTTCAAGCGTATGCCAAACAAAACGGCATCATCACCAGCATGTCCCGTAAAAGAAATTGCCATGATAATGCCGTCATGGAAAGCTTCTTTGGCCATTTAAAAAGTGAAGCTTTCGATTCACAAAAGATAACAAAAGTATCCAAACTGTGCGAAAGATTGTGCTAGAATACATTCATCACTACAATTATGTGAAAATCCAATAAAAATAAAACCACCTATCCCCTAAAGAATTTAGGGAACAGATGGTTTAGGTGTTTTGATATGTGTCCCGTTGTCGGGGGTCACTTTACCTCACGTCGTAAGGGGTTTTATTACTTCGCAAAACTTTCAGCCAACTGTTTCTCTCTCCACATAAATGTAATGCCGAGACCAACTATTAAAACAACGCCTGAAAATGCATATGGATAATGAATATTCATATCAAATAATATTCCGCCCATCGCTGGTCCTGCGATATTTCCTAAACTCGTATAAGTCGAGTTCATACCAGCGACGAATCCTTGCTCTTTTCCGGCTGCTTTTGATAAAAATGTCGTTAAAGCTGGACGAAGTAAATCAAATGCTAAGAAAATGAAGCAAGTAACGAGAAGTACAATCCAATAATTAAAGACTACAGTTGAGACGAATGCTAATACTGCACCTACAATTAAACATATTTGAATTAACACTTTCTCACCGAACATGTCTACCAATTTGCCAAACATAAATACTTGCACAACTACCCCAAAGATTGAACTAATTGTAATAATTGCTGCGATATCTTTCGGCGAGAAGCCAAATTTATGATCAGAGAACAAGCTAAACACTGTTTCATACGCTGATAATCCGAATGCGAGTACAAATACGATAATAAATGCAATTGCATACATTGGATGTAATGATTTCTTTAAATCACCAATAAAACTTGATTCCTTCGTATTAGAAGAAATCTCTGCAAGTTCTTCTTTCGTTAACGGTTCTTTTAAAATAAAGATCGAAATCACACATGCTATAAAAGCAATTACTGCTGCAACGAAAAACGGCACACGTATACCGTATTCTGCAATAAATCCGCCGATTCCAGGACCTATAATGAATCCAGTACTAATAGCCGCAGATAAGTATCCCATCGCCTTTGGACGTTCCTGAATAGATGTAATATCCGCAACATACGCCGTAACACCAGGCATAATAAAAGCAGCACTAATTCCGCCTAATACCCTTGCTACATAAAGCATCCATACATCTTTTCCTAATCCAAAAAGAAGCTCTGAAACACCAAAAATAAATAATCCAATGATTATCATTTTCTTTCTACCGTAAAGATCAACCCACCGGCCTGTAATAGGTGAAGTAATGAGCTGTGCCATTGCAAACACTGCAACGAGATATCCCATCGTCTTCCCTGTTAAATGCATATCATTCATAAAGGACGGCATAACCGGAATGATTAATCCAATCCCTAGAAAAGCGATAAATATATTACTCAAAAGAATGACCAATACCATCTTTTGTTCTTTTATCGGTTTCTTCACTTTTTAACACCTCTTCCCGTAAGTTCCTCTCAAAAAATAATGCCCAAGAAGCTTTTTCTTTATCCTTCTATTTGTGGGCTAGTCATGAGTAGAGATGCCCCCTACTCGTTAGAATTTCACACTATCCTTCCACACATACATACGCATTAGATGAATGACTATCATTCAGTTTTCCTCAAAAATGAACCTACCTTTTCAGACAGGTTCATCTCACTATTTCTTTATATGTAGTGCATGTGTTAAAAAATCTAGTACTTCTGCCTTTTGCAAATCGACTTGCTCATCATCTTTATGATCATATAAATACACTTGTTCCGCTGCTGATTCAACTAGAGCGATAAATAACTTCGCTGTTCGCTCTGCGTGAACCGAATCACGAATTTCACCGGCTTCTTTTGCCTCATTTAAAAATTCACTTAGCCACATATAAAGAGGCTCATACACAGCTTCCCATTCTTTTATATGTTCTGTAGATGCAAGACCAGCATACATTAAAGCTTGTATTTCACGATATTCAGCTATAAAGTGAAACACCGCATCTATTACTTGCGTCACTTTACTTGAGAAAGGCGCATCGTTTTGCACTTTTTCTTTCACTGCAAGTATCATCTTTTCAACCATCACTTCTGCTATTGCAGGCATAACAGATAACTTAGAAGGAAAATATAAATAGAAAGTTCCTTGCGCAATGCCAGCTAATTTCACGATATCAGAAATCTTCGTTTTTTCGACGCCCTTTTCCTGAAACACTTCAATAGCTGCATAGACAATTTTCTCTTTTTTATTCATCATCTAAACCCTTTCACACGCATATTGAATGACTGTCACTCATTTTATAAGATAATCGATTGTACTGTCAATGATAGTGAACTCTAAGAGGAAATCATTTTTTTATAATAAAATCTCCTAATAAACAATTAGGAGATAAAAATACAATATATCTTTAAGAAAGTGCCTTTAATCCTGTCACTCCACATACAATAAGAAACACACTAATGATACGCGCTTTACTTTTCGACTCACCAAACAAGAACATGTTTAACAAAACTGCACCTGCTGTTCCGATACCAATCCAAACCGCATACGCGACACTTACTTGTAAAAATAAGAAGGAAGTATACAAAAATGCGAAGGATGTAGCAAACCCACCGATATAAATCGCACCATTGGCTAATGTCTTATCTTTACTATACATTTTAAGTCCTATCACACCGACTATTTCACTAATTGCAGCACAAAATACGAAAAACCAACCCATTTTTAAGCAGCTCCTTCCACAGTTTCTTCTTTATTATCAGCTAGCTTTAAACCGATAACGCCAGCTACAACCATCACGATAAAAAATAACTTCCCTACACTGAAACTTCCGCCGAAAAGAAATACATCCATTAAAAAAGTACCTACCGTACCAGCTCCAGCGAAAACAGCATATACAGTCCCTGTTGCAAGATGTTCACACGCTTTAGAAAGGAAGTGAAAATCAACAGCAATAACTCCTAAAATAATAATCCAATGCCACCAAGTATCGGCCGTATTAAAACCAAACACCCAAAAAATTTCAAAGATACATGTTAATATGACATATAACCAAGCTCTATTTTTCATACCTCTCACCCTTCATGACTGACTATCAGTCATTTTTATTTTAAAAAAATATACTCTTTCATCAATACTATATAAAAACAACTATCATCCTCATTTACCATTGTATTTGTTCCATTTCTAAGCTAACTGCATCCTGTCACACGAAAATGACTGAATGTCATTCATATATATATATTGTACATGAACATTTTAAAAATTGTCAATGCCGAAAGTTTATTTAAAATTTCTTTCATCCTATTTGTATATTTTTTAATAATCTGTCAATAATGCTAGTAACATAATATTTTCTCCACTCCCCCTTGGAGAGATCCCTTGAATGGAGCAGTTAGCTTTTGCTAGCTGCTCTTTTTTATTTATCCATACACTATGATGAAATACTCATAGATCAAATCCATTTTTCATCACATAACAACCATCTATTTATTTTCCAATGAGCCTTTGTATGCACGAATTTTATTCTCAAGCATCTTCTCTGTAACCTCTAAGTTTTCTCTTTGAATCTGAATAGATTTCCTATGATCTTCTAGGAGCTGTAAACGAGCTTCTGTTGTATGCTCCCCTTCTGTATATAATCTAGCGTATTCTCTTATTTTTGCTATTGGCATTTGCGTTTGTTTTAATTTCATTACAAACTGCAACCACTTTATATGTGACTCTTCGTAAAGTCGATTTCCATTTGTATCACGATTTGCAATCAATATATTTTCCTTTTCATAATAACGTAGTGTATGTGTGCTCACGCCTAATAATTTTGCTACCTCACTAATTGTATACATACTAAACTCCCTCCACATGCTTATCCTTATATATTTTATGAACGTATCAAATTTATAAAAAACATTTGACTTAGAGTATACTCTAACAAATACAATCTAACCATAAATAAATTTGAATTTAGGGGGATTTTATATGAAATACACTGTTATTACTGGTGCAAGTTCCGGAATTGGTTATGAAGCAGCTTTAGCATTTGCATCTCGCGGGAAAAATTTAGTACTTGTAGCTCGAAGACAAGAAGAATTAGATGGATTAAAATTGAAAATTAACGAAATGCATCCAGAGTTAGATGTTGTCATTCGACGAACTGATTTATCTGTTACTGAAGATGTTTATAAACTTTATGAAAGCCTACAAGCTTTTCAAATTGAAACGTGGATTAATAACGCAGGTTTTGGTAATTTCGCCTCAATTGCCGAACAAAATTTAAATAAAATCGAGACGATGTTGCATGTCAATATAGAAGCACTAACAATACTCTCTTCTCTTTTCGTTCGAGATTATTCAATGGTTGACGGAACACAGCTTATTAACGTTTCATCGGGCGGCGGATACACGATTGTTGCTGATGCTGTTACATATTGCGCTACAAAATTTTATGTAAGTGCCTTTACAGAAGGGCTGTCTCACGAACTGAAAGAACAAGGCGCAAAACTGCAAGCAAAGGTTTTAGCACCTGGGGCAACTGAAACAGAATTTGCAAAACGTTCATTTGGTATTGATGAGTTCGAATACGATAATGTTGTACCGAAATTCCACACTGCAAAACAAATGGCACAATTTATGCTCGACCTTTATGATAATGATAAAGTTGTAGGAATTGTCGACGGTTTAACGTATAACTATGAACTTAAAGATCCACTTTATAATTTTGCCGTAAGACAAACGAATTCAAATTCTTAATAACCTGTCCATTTCTTATGGAAATATATGTTCCCACTATATATGTAAATAATAGCGGGAACTTTTTCTCTATAAATTTTTCATCCAACATACCGCACCATCGCCACTTCATCACAATAATCCATCTTTGGGCAATGTCTACAATCAATCCATACTTTCTCTGGCAACGCTTCTTTATTTACAAAATCAAATCCACACTTTTGAAAAAATACTGTTTCATATGTTAAGGAAATTACTCTTCTTACATTTATTTTCGTAGCTTCCTCCATTACATGATTTACGAGCATACGCCCTATTCCTTTCCCTGCATATGTATGCGAAACTACTAACGATCGTATTTCTGCAAGATCTTCCCCTAATACATGCAATCCAGCAACTCCAACAATTCTCTCGTCTTCTTTCATAACATATAAACATTGCAAATATTGATAAAGAGACAAAAGAGAACGTGGTAAAACAACTCCCTCTTTTGCATAAACCTCAATAAGACTATAAATTTCTTTCACATCACTCGTCACCGCATTACAGATTTTCATATTACATCCCCTTGCCCTCGATATTAATATTTATAACTCAAAATGAATTTTAATTCATAATTTTATATAATAATACATCTCTCTTTTCTCCTCGTCAATCAATTTATACAAACAAAAAACCAAGCAATCTAATCGATGCTCGGTTCCTCATTTCGTATCGGCAATACCGTCGAATATTTAATTTCACGAAGTGCTAAACTTGTCTGTATCCTTGTAATACCAAGCTTATTCAGTTTTCTAATAAACTGCTCTAGTTCTTTACGATCACGATTTGCAACCTTTAATAAATAATCGTACTCTCCTGTTAAACAGTGACATTCTAACACTTCAGGCATCGATTCTAATTCTTTCTCCAACACTTCCAACTTGTCAAATTGATGAATATTCGTACTCATAAAAATAAAGCATAATAAATCAAACCCAAGCTTTTCTTGATTTAAAATCGCAACTTGCTTATCGATGAAACCTTCCCCATCTAACCTTTTTATTCTTGCATGCATCGCAGCCGGTGATAATTTAACGCGACGTGCCAGCTCTGCATTACTTACTTGTGAATCCTTCTGCAATATATCTAAAATTTGTACATCCAAATCATCCAACACTTTAATAACAGACGACTCCATTACAATTCCTCCTTTTTTCTTACCGATGATTATTCGAAAAAACAACTTATAATTTATATAAAACTGAATATTTTTCTGTAAATATCATTTCAAACTAAATATTTTATCGAGTTTTCACCATTATACAAAAGAATATATTACACAATAAAGAAAAATGCTAAAATTATTTACAATAAGTATTGATTACAAAAAAGGGGATTTTATCATGCCTTATTTTTACGTCTTTTTACTATTACTAACGAGCTTATTATGGGGAGGAAATTTCGTCGTTGGAAAATCACTCGTCGATCATGCATCACCTATGACACTGACAAGTTTAAGGTGGCTGATTGCGATTGTTTGTTTATTACCAATGGTATGGTTTAAAGAAAAGAAAATCCTTCCACCACGTACCGCGATACTTCCGTTAATATTCATGGGAATTTCAGGAGTCGCTCTTTTTAACATCTTTCAATTTTTAGCATTAGAAAAAACATCCGCTACGAATGTAGGTCTTATTTCTACATTGAATGCAATTTCAATCGCATTATTTTCAGTATTATTTCTAAAAGAAAAAGTAAATACACTTCAAATCCTATCCATGATTCTTTCATTCTTCGGGGTCATCCTCGTCCTATTAAAAGGTGATTTCTCGCTTTTATTTTCACTACATTTTAATAGCGGTGATTTATGGATGATTGCAGCGGTTTGTATTTGGGGAATCTATTCTGTTTGTAGTAAATGGGCAACAAAAACAACTACACCACTTATGGCAACGTTGTACTCTGGTATTTTCGGCGTTATTTTATTACTACCGTTTAACATAGGTAGCTTCACTGTTTCAAATATAAATACTTCTTTCATCACATCACTTTTATATACTGGGCTTATTTCGACAGTTCTTTGTATGGTATTTTGGAATATTGGCGTACAAAAATTAGGCGCAACTACATCAGGTATTTTTCTAAACTTCAATCCAATTTTCACAGCCATTTTAGCATTCATATTTCTCGGAGAAGAATTAACGTGGATACAAATTTTAGGGACAATTGTCGTTGTAACAGGATGTTATTTATTTTCTCATTTCAAAACTGTTGCCGTTCAGCCAACTAGACCTTTAATACGAAAACATTCTTAATGAAAAAACATCGTCATCTAGGTTGGCGATGTTTTTATTTACTCTTCATTTCTCTTATATACTGCTTTTCCTCTTCTGGCGATAAACGTTCCGTCGCCTTGCCAGTATCTCCACCTTGAAGGCTCCATAAAAAGTTATGCTCCTCAACAGTTTGAGAAAAATCTCCTTTTTCCCACCTATTTATAATAGAAAATAACTTCATTTTATATTGAAAACCTGTACTATTTTCAATATCTCTTTTTACATTAGAAATTTCCTTTTTTGTCATCTCTACAAATCCCCATTTTTCAGAGGATTTTACCTTTTGGTGCACCATTTTATGCATAGTAGAAATAATTTCACCTTCACTAATTTGCGGAGCTTCTTCTGCAGCTTTTTTCTCTTTTTCGTTTGCCGCTCGCTCGGTTTGAATATTTTTATTTTCTTTTTCCACATATGCAAGCAATTTCTTTCCGCCAACTATAGACGAGAAAATTACTATAATTGTAATGCATATACCTACGATCCATTTAAAAAGCATTATCTCTTCATCGCTTCCCTAACAATATGACTATCTACATATTGCTTAAACTTCACGATTTTTCCGTTCTCAAGTTGCCATACATGAACAAATTCTGCTTCAAATGATTTTCCTGTTTCTTTATAAACTCCAGAATACATACCTTCAGCAATAATTACATCTTTTCCGTTTACTTCATGATATGTATTTACACTTGCTTTATAATCATCCCATTCTGATCCTAAACGGCTAAATACATTTTCCATTATAGCTTCTATGCCTTTATATGTTCCGCCGTACGGAAAACCTTCTGCCTCTGTCCATTCCACTTTTTCAGAGAGGGCTTCTGCTAAATGCTTTGCATTCGAAGAAGCTGATCCTTCATACGTGCTTTTAATAATTTCTAAATTTGATTTAGGCATATTACTTCCTCCCGTTTATTTATTTTTACACAAGACGTAACCACAACAGTTACATCTTGTGTAAAAAAACATTTAAATTGTTTTACTCTTAATCTATTAGCTGTAATCATTATAGTTACAATAATTCTTCAAGTCAACATTTATAAATAAAATTTACTTCGTTTTCATTACTTTCTCTTTTAAGAAACGATCTACATATCCTTCTGCTTTTACTACGAATAAATACGCACCCATTGATAATAATGCAAGATCTAATTCATATCCTGGATTCTTTCCATCTCCTAATAAACCTGCTGCTCCATTTACCTTTACGATAGCTCCAGCTAAAATAAGAGCGAATAACAATCCTACATATCGTACACCTAAACCGATAATTAATAATATACCACCAACTAATTCAACTGTTGCTACGCCGTATGCAAGGCCACCTGGTAAACCGATGCTTGTAAACCACCCTGCTACATTATCGATACCTGATTGAAACTTTGCTAAACCATGTGCAAAGAACGTAACTCCTAACACGATACGAATAATTAAATTCCCAATATATTGATTCATTTTGAACTCTCCTTTTTGTTTTGTTATGGTGAACTTTTATTTACAAGTCAAAACAATACGGTATTTTATTTCATTCGTCAAATACTTTTTTAAAGAAAACAAAAACATTATCCGTTTTACGGATAATGTTTTCTTACAAAATAGCGCTAATTCAAGCTTTTATTCTATCGCATAGAAAAAGTTGAAACATTTTTCCAGCGCCAATATAAGGCAGCAAAGAAACGTCCTCTTCCACAACCATTCCAACAACATTCACTTTCTCATCTACAGGTAAATCATATGTGGCAACTTGCATCTCCCCTGCATATCTACCGTACAATTCATTATCAATTGTAATGCTCCCTTTCTTTCTTACAATTGTATGCATCGGCTTTATCACCACTCTATTTCCTTCCCTTGATTCTACAGATCGAATAACATCACGAGACGGATCTAGTCTATTTGTATGCACTTGCTCTACCACTTTTAATACTTCTTTATCAGTTATAAATGATTTGTAACGCAATGGAATAATCCCTCTACTTGCACTAGCTACTTCGTGCATACTTTCTAAACTTGCGCTTATATCTCCAATCAATACTTTATCAACACCACAATCTTGTACAAGTTCTAAGTACACTTCAAGCGGGCGCATATTGCGATGTTTTTCTAACGTTGGTAACCCTTCATATAACGGACCACGTTTTTCCGCATCTCCTGGAATAAATGCCATTGTCTTTATTCCGCACTTCTGTAAATATTGATTTTGTTTTTGTAAGAAGGACTTTGCTAGTCCTGTCTCTGGGCGCGGGTAAAAATTGTGCCATGCTTCTACATTCTCTACTCTTATATGTTCTGTAAGTAATTCTTTCCAAAATGACTTTGTAATCGTACTCGCATTTAAAGCTACTTTCATCTTATGAGATACGCTTGCAATTTCTTTTGGCGCAATGCCGTAATCCATTCTTAAACCGGTAATACCCCAGTCCAATAGCTCTTCCACATTTTCATATGTTAGCCCTAAATGGTGTAACGATTTTGGAGAAACATCAACCATTAGCTCCATTTCATGTGCAAAAGCTTGTTTCCCTAATATTTGAATTAACTCTTTATACGTATTTGGATCATCTTCTGGAATGTGCAGTGATGTAAAAATAGATGTAAACCCATGTTCCTTCGCTACTTTTAGCCACTCTTCTTGTTTCTCTACTCGTTCTTTTGAAAGATAAATGGAAACTCCGATCATATAAATCTCCCTCTCTATTAATAGAAAAAGAGAAAGGAATCCCTTTCTCTATATGTTTTCTGCCATTTCTTCTTTAAATCCGAAGAAGTACGTAAAGATAAATCCGAAAGCATATGCAATTACTAAACCTAAGAAATATAGTAAATATTTATTGTCAGCAATTAACGGAATTAAAGATAGCCCTGATACACCAATTCCAAGAGAAGCTGTTTGCATAACTGCTTGGAATGCACCACCGACAGCCGCTCCTAAACAAGCAGTAATAAACGGTTTCCCAAGTGGTAATGTAACCCCGTATAATAGCGGCTCACCAATTCCTAAAAAGCCAACTGGCAATCCACCTTTAATTACATTTCGAAGTCGTTTGTTTTTTGTTTTCACATAAATCGCAATTGCTGCGCCCACTTGGCCAGCACCAGCCATTGCTAGTACTGGTAATAAAGGTGTTACGTGTGTTTGATTAATAAATTCCATGTGAATTGGTGTTAAACCGTGATGCAATCCGACCATAACGAGAGGTAAAAATGTTCCCGCAAGTACTGCGCCAGCAAATGCTCCGCCAATATTTAAAATCGCATTAATTCCGCTCGTAATACCATCTGATAAGAAACCTGCTAATGGCTGAATTGCTAACATCGTTACGATACTTACAACTAATACAGTAATGAGTGGTGTCACGATTATATCAACTGCATTCGGCACTGCTTTTCGAACTTGTCTTTCCACTACAACCATAAGCCATGCTGCAAAAATAACTGCGAACAATCCGCCCCGTCCGGGCACTAATGCTTCACCAAACAATTTTACGTTTGCCATCGCCGGATTGAAAATTAAAATACCAGCAATTGCCCCAAGAACCGGTGTCCCGCCGAACTCTTTCGCTGTATTCCAACCAACTAAAATTCCTAAGAATGTAAAGATACCGCCGCCAATGAGTAGTAACATTTGTAACCACGTTGCATTTGGATCAGCACCAGCGTTTTTCGCAAAGTTAGCAACCCCGTTTATAATTCCTGACGCAACAAGACCTGGAATTAATGGGATGAAAATACTTCCTATTTTTCGTAAAAAGTTTTTCACCGGTGTATTATTTTTCTTCTTAATCTCTGATTTCATCTCTTGCCCAATATCTTCAAGGTGATGATCTGCTACCTCACCAATTCGTAGTCCTGTCAAACCTTCCATTTCAGCTGCCACTTTATTTACTGTTCCTGGACCAACGACAACTTGAAGCGTCTCATCTTCTATAACACCCATAACGCCTTCAACTTTTTTCAAAAGGTCCATATTTACTTTACTTTCATCATGAAGCGTTAATCGTAGTCTCGTCATACAATGAGCAATACTACGAATATTTTTTATTCCTCCAAGTTGCTCCGAAATTTCCTTGGCCATTCTCTCTTCTTTCTTCATAATAGAATCCCCCTCCCTATTATTTTATAGTGCTTTCTTCACAAACCCTTTAGCGTATTTTAGTTTCTCCAGTGCTTCCCCATATTCACACTGCAACAACACCATAACAATGGCAGCTTTTACGTTACGTTCTGTCTTTTCATAATACTCTGCCGCTACTTCATAACTAGCGCCTGTTGCTTCCACAATAATTCGTTTTGACCGTTCTACTAACTTTTCATTTGTGGATTGAACATCTACCATTAAGTTTTTATATACTTTTCCTACACCAATCATCGAAGCTGTTGAAATCATATTCAACACTAATTTTTGTGCTGTACCAGCTTTTAAACGCGTTGATCCTGTTAATATTTCTGCACCTGTCTCTACTTCCACATTTAACTTTGCATATTTACTTATTTCAGCATTTTTATTACAAGAAATACTCGCTGTACTCGCTCCTACACTCTGTGCGTATTTCAAGCCGCCAATTACGTAAGGAGTTCTGCCACTTGCAGCAATTCCAATCACTGTATCTTTCTCATTTAATCCAATACTTTTTAAATCTTCTTCTGCTAACTCTTCGCGATCTTCGGCACCTTCCACCGCTTTAGTAAACGCTTTCAATCCACCTGCTATAAATCCTTGCACCATTTTATCATCCGTGCCAAATGTCGGCGGACATTCCACTGCATCTAGAATACCTAAACGACCACTCGTACCAGCACCAATGTAAATTAAACGTCCCTCTTCTTCAAAAGATTTAATAACAGTCTGTACAACCTTTTCAATTTGTTCTATCTCTTTTTCAACTGCTAACGCAACAGTTCGATCTTCTTCATTCATACTTTGTAACACTTCTTTTATGCTCATCTCATCCAAATTCATTGTTTTCTCATTACGATGTTCTGTCGATAAATTTTCTAACATATTGCCACCCTCTTTGAAATTATATTTCACACTTTTATTATAACTTTAAGAAACTAAAAATCAATCACTCTTTCTTATTTTATGAAATAAAATTTCACGACATGACATATTTTTGTCAAAGATCATAAAGTGAAACTTTAATCAGTGTGGGTTTTGTTCATCCCCACTGATTATTAGCCCGCACCAATCGGGCATTTACGGGCAGTTGATCCCCACCTAACTTTCTTTGCTTCCGCTGAATTTTGAAGTGAGGGTCTTACTGCACGGCAAATAGGGGGATAAAAAAAGATGAGTCTCCTCATCTTTTCTTCTACTTTAACTTCCGTAACCGCAACGCTTCTTCTCGTGTCTCCATAAATTGATTCAATACTTTATTACCAATTCGATTGAAAGTAATCACATATAAAGCATCGATCATATTCAATTGCGTCATTCTCGAAGCAATACTCGCAATACGATGATCTTGTTCTACATCTGGCATACAAAGGCGAATATCCGCTTCTTTATATAACGGTGATGATTGATCTAGTTTCGTAATTCCAATAACAGTTGCACCTTGTCTCTTTGCATACTGCGCCATTTCAAGCACATCTTTCGTTCGACCAGATGTTGAAATCGCAACAAATATATCGCCTTCTTTTAAATTCGTCACAAGCGGCAACATCATATGAAAATCAGATAGCATCATCGCTGTAAATCCGAGCCTTGTAAATTTATAAGCTCCGTCCATCGCCGGAGTAGCTGATCCACCTACTCCATAAAAGATAATTTTATCGGCATTTACAATACGATCTGCAGCTTTTTCAAGTTCTTTTTTATCTATCGCCGTCACGCTCGCCTCAATTGCAGCTTTATTCACATAAGTAACTTTATTAAATAAATCATACGGTCCATCTTCTGTATTCATCACTGAAAAATCGTTAATATTATAATCAGCAATCGTTAATTCACGAACGAGTGCTATCTTAAATGCTTTAAAACTTCCGATTCCAATCGATTTACAAAAGCGAACGACACTCGCTTCACTTGCGCCTGCATTCGTTGACACTTCTTTCGTCGTTAAATTCGGTACAATCTCTGCATTCTCCACTATGTACATGGCAACCTTCTTCTCAGCTGGTGAAAATTGATCCATATTACTTTCAATTTTAAATAGTAATGTTGAAGCTTTCACTATTTAACCTCCACTTCTTACGGTTGCGTTCACTTATTTTCTCTTGCTTCAATAAGGTAAAAACCATCATCGCCAGGAGGATGAAACACATTTACAATGCGATTCCCTTTTTGATAAACAGTTCTTTCCCCTTCTGTCCACTTCTTTTCCCAACCGTTCATCCAAATCGCAACATCAGGTAAAAAAGCAGTATATTTCAGCTTCTGACCGTACTCACCATCTGCTTCTTCCGAAAAAATAGAAACCGGAAAATCTTTCACTTTTGATTCTTTCCATGCAGTAAATGGTATACATACTGCAATAAGTACGATTACACCAATAACCTTCTCCTTCGTAATCTGCACACTTCCCTCTCCTTGTCATATCACATACATAGATTTTACCATAATTACAAACCCTTCATGCTATATGATCATTGCTTTTGGGAATAAAAAAAGAGCTTACCTACATCAGATAAGCCCTTCCTCTCTATACAAAATATTTCTTCAAAAGTGGCGGTGTAATAATCGTCGTCAATATAACAACAATAACAATCGCTGTGAAATTTTCTTTCGCTAATAAATTCGCCGTAAGTCCATTTGCAGCGATGATAAGCGCTACTTCACCACGTGATACCATCCCCGCGCCAATACTAATAGAAGATTGGAGATTAAATCCTGTCAGTCTCGCTCCTAAACCTGATCCGATTAACTTTGTGAAAATTGCAATGAGAGTCATAATAATAATGAACCAAAGCTGGCTTCCAATGCCTTGAAATGTAATTTCCATTCCGATACTTACGAAGAATACTGGAACAAATATTGCATAAGCAATCGGTTCAATTTTATGTTCCACCTCATGCTTATACTCTGTTTGAGAAATAGCAATTCCTGCTGCAAATGCTCCAATAATGCCTGCAATTCCCATCATTTCACTGTAATAAGAAAAAGAGAAGCAAATAATAAGAGCCGCGCTAATTAACGCTTCTGTTACACGAAGCGGTACAAGCATTTTCATAATCCAAGGAACGACTTTCCAAGCAATAAAAACAATACTTACAAAGAAAATAATTTTCTTTACAATGACAAGTGTTATATTCACATCTTGTGTTCCTAAAAAACTCATTACAAATGCCAATAAAATAACGACAATGACATCATCAAATACGGCAGCACCTAAAATTGTTGTACTTTCTCTCGTATTCATTTTTCCTAGATCACGTAGCGTCTGGACCGTAATACTAACCGATGTTGCGCAAAGTAATAACCCTAAAAAAATGGCATGGGACTGTATTAATCCAAACAGCAATCCTGTTACATAACCACCGATGAAAGGAAAAATAATTCCACCAGCCGCTACTGCAAATGACGATTTCAAATTCCGATTTAACTCTTCTAAATCCGTTTCAAGTCCCGCCATAAACATAAGCAACAAAACACCAATCTCACTCAGTTCATCAATCAGTTCAGAACTATTAATAATACCGAGTACAGCCGGACCGATAATAATACCGACAATTAACTTACCAAGTACAGAAGGCTGACCAAGTCTTACACTAATGTCACCAGCTAATTTCGTACAAAGTAAAATGACGACAAGTTCAAAATAAAATAACATAGCATCTGCTCCTACTTTAACTTTAATCAGTGGGTCGTTAACCCCCGTCCATTTCTGCAAGTAGTTTCCCCTATTGATCCGCATTTTATTTGTCATATTTTTATTTGACAAAATATTCTGAATTATATTAAGATTAATCCAGCAATTTTAAAAACTATATACCATAACTGCACCTCCACTTCCTTACTTACTCTTTTTTAATGGGCTCATACTATAGTCGCAGTTATGGAAATGAAAAAACGGGGGGAGAGTCCAAAGTGAAGTCATTATTACGAAAAAAAGCGCTTAGTACTGAATCACCAAAGCAGCTAGCTAGAACATTAACTGCACTCGATTTAACGTTTTTAGGAATCGGCGCCGTAATTGGGACAGGGATCTTTGTATTAACAGGTATTGTTGCAGCAAAACATTCTGGTCCTGGTATTATGCTATCATTCCTTATTGCTGCATTTACTTGTGCTTGTGTAGCCTTTTGTTACGCTGAATTTGCTTCTTCTATTCCTGTCTCAGGAAGTGTGTATACTTACGCATACATGACAGTCGGAGAAGTCGTCGCCTTCATCGTTGGATGGTGTTTAATGCTCGAATATTTACTTGCCGTTGCAGCAGTAGCTGTCGGTTGGTCTGGTTATTTGCAATCATTACTACAAGGGTTCAATATACACCTGCCCGCCATAATCGCCTCGGCCCCCGGCGTAGGAAAAGGTGGTCTCATCGATTTACCTGCTGTCTGTATTTTACTTCTTATTACTGGTCTTTTAAGTTTCGGTATACGCGAAAGCGCTCGCATTAATAATATTATGGTTCTTATCAAGCTAGCAGTTATTATCGCTTTTATCGTAGCAGGCGCAAAATATGTAAAACCTGAAAACTGGACACCGTTCATTCCATTCGGATACGACGGTATTATTACTGGCGCTGCCACTGTGTTTTTCGCCTTTTTAGGTTTTGATGCAATCGCAACCGCTGCAGAAGAAACGAAAAAACCGCAGCGTGATTTACCAATTGGTATTATCGGTTCTCTTCTTATTTGTACTGTTTTATATATGATTGTATCTTTCGTTTTAACAGGTATGGTTCCTTATACGCAATTAGACGTTTCTGATCCAGTTGCATTTGCATTGCATTTCGTTGGTGAGGATACAATTGCAGGACTACTCGCTGTTGGAGCGATGACTGGAATGACAACCGTCCTCTTAGTCGTTATGTATGGACAAGTTCGCGTTTCATATGCAATGAGCCGTGACGGTCTACTTCCAAAAGCGTTAGCACGTGTAAATAAAAGAGTAAAAATCCCTTTATTAAATACGTGGATTACTGGCGTTGTTGCTGCTTTATTAGCAGGCCTTTTAGACTTACATTTGCTAGCGAATTTAGTAAACATCGGCACGTTAACAGCCTTTACATTCGTTTGCTGCGCAGTACTTATTTTACGAAAAACACATCCTGACTTAAAACGCGGATTCCGCACACCTTTCGTACCTGTACTACCAGTTGTCGCGATTCTTTGCTGCTTATATTTAATGATCAATTTGTCTAAAACAACATGGATTAGCTTTGCAGTTTGGCTTATAGTCGGCTTATGCTTCTATTTCTTCTACTCTAGAAAGCATAGTCATTTAGCTATTGAAAAAACAAATGATGAACAGAAAAAAGCATAACAAAATAGCTCGCCGATAAAATGGCGAGCTATCTTTCTGTACTATTATATTTTTTCGTTAACGATTGTAAAATGAAAAATATGCCGATGCAAGCTGTAAACCATGCCCAATTTCCTATTGGTGTCGAGTATTTGATCATTCCAATACCCACAAGCACTAAGAAAATAATCACCTGATATATGAGCTTCCACTTTTGCATATATTCCCTCCTTTACTTCGTGCCCTTCTTTTTCTTCTTCCAGGCATTCAAACTATCAAAGAAGAAGTTAATAAATAACGTTCCTAATCCTGCTAATAAAAACGTCATTAAGAATAAAACCCAAATACTTTTATCTTTTAATAAATAATATCCTACAAGGAGCACAACCGCGATCCATACATATTCAAGAATTCTTTTTAGCTTTTTCTGTTCCAAATTATTCGCTCCTTCTTTCTATGCTACTTTTAGTATAACAAAAAAGAAGCCTATCATGATAAGCTTCTTTTCTTCTCTCTTATTTGTTCATACTTTTTTCAACAAGTGAAATCGCATACTCTAATGTACGATTCATCGTTTCTACCTGTGCATCTTTTACTTGCACATCTTGTAATACAGCTTCTGCAACTGTAATTTTTTGTTGCAATGATTTCACTGAACCATCTGTTACATTTACAGCTTGCGCTTTCTTCACTACTGCTTTTGCAGATTCAATATTGATCTGTAATTTTTCTTTCGTTGTTTTTGGTTGTTCTTCTGCCACTTTTGATTGTACGAATGTTACATTAGCTGATTTTAATTCGGTATATGTTTGAATAATTTGTTCCCCAGTACTTCCTACATTTTCAAATGCTTGCTTTGCAATGTTATAGCTTTTCTCTAATTCTTGAAAGGCTTCCTTTGAATATTGACCTGGCTTATCACCAAATTCATACGTACTAACTAACACTTCTTTTACTTTTCCAAGCTCTTCAAATAACGCATTTACTTGCCCTAACTTCGTACGGTTAGAAAACTCATTGTATGATGCTAATACTTCTGAAGAACTTAAAGCTTTACTATATAATTTTGCTAACGCGATTTGTCCATTTAACGGAATACCACCATTTCCGTTACTATCAGGATCCGCTCCAAATGCAAATGGTACGTTCGGGTTATAAACTTTTCCTTGAGCTGGCTGACTATTTACTTTTTTACCATCTACGTAAATTGCCACTTCGCTTCCGTTATACGTTCCTGTTAAATGATACGTTTTGTTCGCTTCTAATTGAACACCAACACGTTTATAGCTACCTCCAATGTGAGCCCATAATTCAACATATCCACTTCCTGTAGACTCAAATCCAATTCCGCCGCTCTCTGTATTTTGCAAAATACCTTGTCCGCGAATTTCATTCATTGAAAATACAGTTTCTAATGTAAACGTATTTACTATTTTCTCTTTTTGTGCTGCTGAAAATGGAAGGTATCCAAATGTATTTGCTTTTCCGTTTAACTTCATAACATTCTTCTTCAATGCTTTATCATATTCAATAGTCACATTGCCCTTCACATCACCTTTTGTACCAAATGGTGAATTGTCTTTAAATGTACCATCTGCAAAGTTTACATCGAAAACATCAGCTTTTGGTACTTTCACATTCGGGTCAATATTATCTTTTTTCGTAGTAATTTCCGCAGTTAACGGCTGCGCGGTTTCATTGCCAAATGAATCAATCGCAACTACTTCAAGTGTATATGCTTTCCCGCCATCTAATCCCGCAAGTGTAAATGTAAGATCTTTTGGCACTGGATCACGATAAAACTCTGAGAATGCTAACAATTTATTCTTTATTTCTCCAGTCTGCTTATCTTTAGCTTGTACACGATAAGAATGAACAAGAAGATTGTCCAATGCTTGCGGGAATGTTACTGTTGCCGCATTTTCTGTTACATTTGATATAGCAAGCTTTGCATCTTTAGCAAAGAAAGGCTTTTCTTTATCACGATCTTCTACATGAGTAAATGTTTCTTTCTTTGCCGGTAACTGGATTTTCCATGGCTCGCCTGTCCAAGAATTCGTATGGAAATCACGGCGATTAATCGTCACTTCTTTATCATCTACTTCTACTAATAAACCTTGGCTTAACGTACTAGCTCCTGGCGGAATATTTCCTTGTACTTTACCACCTTCAACTTCCATATAACTTACTGAAGATGTACCAACTGATGTAAAGTCTTTTTGATGAATCGATCTTGGATCGTCTAACGGATAATGCGAATGACCCGAAAACGTAATAACTTGTGGGTATTCTTTTAATACTGCATTAATTTTCGTGCTATCTTGTGTTCCCCATTCCTGACTACCGTACACTGTATCTTTAATATGTTGATGTAAAAATACAAAAATCGGTTTTTCTGGATCATCTTTTTGTGCTTTTGCCATTTCTTCTTTTAACCAATTAATTTGCTTGTCCGAATAATAACCATGTGTTGTTCCATTCTCTGGAGACATAACAAGGAAGTGATAACCTTTTACCACTTTATGATAATAAATTGATTCCATACCTGTTTTTTCTAAAAATCTCTTTTGCGCTCCAGCTTCTGATAAGCCATTCCAATAATCATGATTCCCTAGAGAATTCATTCGTACCGCATCTTTATTTGCATTTTCATTATATACTTGCATGAAACGATCATACTGTTGTACCGATCCTGAATCAGTAAAGTCTCCCACAATTACGAACGCATCTTGCTTCGGTGCTAATGCATTAAACTGTTCAATCGCTCTTTTCCAGCGAAACGTATCATCCGTTCCACTATTTTTAATATGTACATCACTTACAACTGGAAAAACTATCTTCTTCTCACTTGATGCCTTTTCTTGCTTTTTCTCTTCTGCTTTAACTGATGTGCTCCATGGAAATGATACGAATGCTAATACAAAAACCATCAATAATCCAATAAGGCCTTTTACTTTTCGTAAATCAGTTCTGTCCACGTAAATCCTCCTCATATAATGAATTAATTACAATGGTTATTGTATCGAACACATATTAACTTCGTTTAAAGTGAAAATGAAATTTATTTAACTTTTGTAAATATACAGTCATTTTTCTGTAACATCCAACATTACTTGTATTATCTTATACAAGTACCTTGTGTCTAACAGACTCTTATTCATTATTATGATTTGGAAGCCTATTAAACAAACTTTCCTGAAATTTTTCGCCCCTTTATTAACACAACTATCGTTTTCCAACATTTAATAGTAATAAAAAGAAAGTATGAAGGGAGGAGCTACTAATGGCTTGTAAAAAAAATATCGGCTGTTATGCCCCTTTATCTATCATCTGCCCTCCCTATGATCCACCTAATCCACCAGAACCACCAGGCTGTGAATTAATTACAAATGAATTTGCCGGTAATTTTCTTATAACAAAAGAAATTCCACCACCTTCTGAAAATCCTACATTAATCTTATGGGAAGGAGATGGTGTAGTTAAAATATCTGGTACCATTTCTGTGTATAATAGTACTAGTAGTACTGCAGGAATTACCGTTCAAATTATCGGAAAGGTGACAAATACTTTTACAGTCTATCCTGGCAACACAATGTCATATACAGGTCAATCCTTACAATCTGTGGCTATCATTGATATTCCAAATAACCCAACCCGATATATGGAAGGAAAATATTGTTGTCAATTCTCATTTTGCTTATAAATTTCTTCACCACCTTAACTTACAAACTATATAAAAAAGCATACCACTTGGTATGCTTTTGCTTATGAAATTGGATAACGTACTGTCAGACATAATTGTCCTTGGCTTACTCCCGTTCCTGTTGTTACAATTTGAATTGTAGTAAAGTATCTTACTGTAAATGATCCACTGCTTTGTGGTTGTACAGTAATTGTATTCACCACTGTCGCTCCTACTAAAAAATTCACCGTAATTGGAGCTGTACCTACATCATATTTCACATAACCTGATGCATATAAATCTTGCGTAATATTATTCGTATACACTGTTTCAGTTACCGCACCAGTAGCAGCCCAATCTATACATACCTGATCTTGAACAAGTGTTTTACTGGAACAGCATGATAAGTTAGAATTGTACATCTTAGCCCTCTCCTTTTCTATTATGAAAGTGGATAACGTGTAGTTATACAAAACTCCCCTTGATATGTTCCAGCTGTTGCAGCAGGTAAAGTTACTTCAATTGTTACGAAACGACGGTACGTAAAAGCTATACTTGTTCCTGGGTTTAATGTTTGTGTATCAATTGTAGCGCCTGCTGCATCTAAAACTGTCAGTGTGATCGGAGCCGGTCCGACGTCATATCGAACAAACCCTGTTCCAATCATATTTTGATTAATATTATTGTTGTACAGTACATTCGTAATAGCAGTCGCCACTACAGTTCCTGACCACGGACTACACACTTTATCTTGCACATAATTTTTATCTGGACAACAAGTTAACGCTGACCCTGAGCACTCACAAGACATAGTTGTTTCCCCTCTCTCTTTTATATTCCCTATATGTGTATGTCCCCCAGAGTCTTTTGCCTGTACTATTCATCTATTTTCAAAAAATATTCAAATGACTAGATAGATTCCGTTTTGTTTCTTTTTTTCATATATTTATAGACAAAGATACTAGCAACAATAAGAATAACGCCTCCTAATATCGGTAGCATATATTGTCCAACAACATCTGCTGCTTTTTCCCAATGTGGACCTAATTTCATTCCAAAATAAACATACAAAGTCGTTAACGGGAACATTGCTACAAATGTATAAATACTAAATTTCCATATGTTCATTTTTGCCATACCACATGGAACAGAAATAAGCGTTCGCACTCCAGGTACAAAGCGTCCAACAAATGCTACAACTGGTCCATATTTCTCAAAGAAATCATCTGCTTTTTGAATTTGTTCTTCTTTAATAAAGAAGTATTTTCCGTATTTTATTAATAGCGGACGACCACCGTAATAACCGAGTGCATATAACGTTAAAGGTCCTGTCGTTCCACCAAGTGTCCCTGCTAATACAGCCAACCAAAAATTCATATCTCCCTCGTATACCCAATACCCAACCATAGGCAACACTACTTCTGCCGGAATAAATTCAAACGTTAATGCTAACACAACTCCAAAATAAGAAAACTGCTTTAAAAACTCGATTATATCTAAAATAATTTGCTCCATATTTTTAACTCCTATCCTACGTTTACGTTATGCTTTTCTTGTAATTGAACTGGCGCCATTTTTACAATTCGGTTCAAAATAAATAACACAACTCCAATATCATCTAAAATACCGATAAACGGTAGGAAGTCTGGAATTAAATCGAGCGGCATCGCTACATACCCAACTAAAAAAGCAACAGATAAAATTTTCTTCTTTATTGAAACCTCTTTTGAAGTAAAAAAGTCAAATAGGAATGGAACAAATCGGCGAACATGAAATACAACTCTTAATCTACTAATAAGTTTTTTCATTTTTATATCTCCTCTCTTTGTATACGAAAAGGACCCTACCAAATATGGTAAGGGTCCTCAAAAAGACAGAAAGGGGCCTTTACCATTGCTGGTAAAGGTCTCACTAACAACGAAACGTTGCCAATAAAGCCGAGGGTTTCTCCCTGTAATGACGACTTTATTGTAATAAGTTACTCCCCTTTATACACAATTTTATACACTCACATTAAAATATTTCAGAGGGCTTGTCAATATATTTTATATTCCAATCCCTTCCGTAAAAAACAAAAAACGTATAGGAAATTTCTTACTATCTCATAATATACATAACCATTTTTGAACGAAGGGAGATGTTTCATTTGCATACCGTCTGGAAAGGCGCACTTTCACTTGGACTATTAAATATAGGAATTAAACTATACAGTGCCGTAGAAGAAAACGACATAAAATTTTTAAGTCTCCATAAAGAATGCTTAACACCTATTAAATATAAAAAGTTCGCTCCCGATTGTACGGATGAAGAAATTGATGATAACGATATTGTAAAAGCCTATGAATACGCACCTCATAAATATATTATTATGGATGAAAAAGAATTAGCTGAATTACAACAAGCTCTTGAACCACGATCCATTCGTATTATATCTTTTGTCCAAAATAACGAAATTGATTCTGTTCTTTATGATCGCTCTTATTTTATAGGACCTACCCCAGGACATGAAAAATCCTATTTATTATTAAAAGAAGCTCTTGAACGTACAAATAAACTTGGGCTTATTCATATTTCTATTAGAAAAAAACAACATTTAGCTATTATCCGTAACTTTGAAGATGGACTAATGTTACAAACCATCCACTACCCTAATGAAATTCGCGCTATAACAAATACACCTAACTTACCAAGTAACGAAAATTATCCTATACAAAAACAAGAACTCACCGCAGCAATTAATTTAATCCACCACCTTACAAATCCTTTTGAACAAGAAATGTATACAGATGAATATAAAGAAGCCCTTACCGAATTAATCGAGAATAAAATTGAACAACAGGAAAAAACTGAAACAATCTCTCCAACTCCGAACATCATTAATATTATGGAGACATTACAGGCAAGCATTGAACAAGCAAAAATAAAAAGAGACAATAAAACAGAAAAAGAGGCCAAATAAAATTGACCTCTTTTTCTTTAAAGCGGATTACATTTCGGCATTTCAAGTCCAGACGATTGAGCTAGTTTTAATAAGTAGTAACATTCCTCTCTTGCCATATGATCTGCCATTCTAGCCGATAATACACTTAATACTTCATTCGATAACTCGAGCTCTTCCACTTCATGTAAAAAATGCGAAAATAATTTCAATTCAAGTGAAACATCTTTCGTAAACTTCTTTAATGCTGGAAAATGATGAAGCTCCGTTCGTAAATACCCTGTCATTTCAACTGCCTTTAAGTAAAATTGTTCAAAATGCTTCGTAAATTCTTCGCTTTTCTCTTTTAATCTTTTTTCAACAAGATCTAATCCACCAGAAATAGAGCCTGCGTGACCAGCCGCATCCGTTAACCAAACGAGATGATAATGTAATTCATGAAAAACAGGCGGAACTTCCCCTTTCTTCAAAAACTCTAAAACTGCTATATACTCTTCCACTTCGTTTACCATATGATTAATAAAAGTTGGCGTAAAATGAATCGTAATTTTCCCTTCCAACTGCTTCTGTATAATATTTAATTTAAACGCCCGAATCTCCTTAGCGGCTTGTTCTGCCTCTTTTGAAAATGCCATCAGATTCACATTCCGAACTTTATTTAACAAATTCGTAAATGTTTCAACAAAGTAAGTAGCTTTTTTTATATCCTCTTTTTCCTTCGGAGCTAATGCATCCAGTAAAAATTGTGCATGATCAGTAAGTACTTTTAACCAAAATTGATGCTCAAACAACGCACTTTCTTCATAATTTCTCTCCACTAAATCCCCTCCGTCTATTCATCCTTCTCTATCACTTGAAGTTTATATCCATCCGGGTCTTGTACCACAATACTCTTCTCACTTTTGTTTTCTGTGTATGCGATTTTATAAAATACTAACCTCTTCTTTACATTCTCTATGTTAGAAATTGAAAACGTTAGAACATCAACTGAGTCCGTAACACTCTTCTCACGCCCGCCCAAACTGCGCTTCATAATAAAACTAATTCTCGTTGAGTCAGCATCATACCAAACCCCTGTTACATCTAATTGAGGTCTTTCTAAACTAGGTTTAATTCCTAAAATCCCTTCGTAAAAATACAAAGTTTCCTTTAAGTTTTTCACTTCCAATACAATGAATTGTTTCACATTCTCCACATTCATTCCCCCCGTACCTATTACTTTTTTATATGTGTCATAAATGCCTATTATGTCTGAATACAATACGTAGTAATGAACACTTAAGGAGGTTTATTCGTGAATAAATATATGAGATCATTCGTGCCCTATCATAGTCCTCTCGATCCCTGTCCTCCTATTGGAAAAAAATATTATTCTACTCCTCCTAATTTATTTTTAGGCTTTCAACCGCCAAACTTACCACAATTCACACCAAAAGAAGCACTACAAAAAGGGACTTTATGGCCTGTTTTTTATGACTATTATGAAAATCCTTATAAAAAAGGGCGGTGACTACTGTCGTGAATCAATCGCTACCAGAAGAATACTATAAACTTTTACTGGAGCTTCAAGAACTGGACTTTGTACTAGTTGAACTCACTCTTTATTTAGATACACATCCAGATGACACCGCTGCGATTAATCAATTTAATGACTTTTCCTATAAACGGAGAGTATTAAAACAAAAGATGGAAGAAAAATACGGACCACTCCAACAGTTTGGAAACAGCTATTCTAATGCCCCTTGGGAATGGAGCAAAGGTCCTTGGCCATGGCAAATATAAAGGAGAGAAACTATGTGGATTTATGAAAAGAAATTACAATACCCAGTTAAAGTGGGAACTTGCAATCCCGCACTTGCAAAATTATTAATCGAGCAATACGGTGGTGCAGATGGAGAATTAGCTGCTGCACTACGTTACTTAAATCAACGTTATACAATTCCTGATAAAGTCATTGGCCTACTTACTGATATTGGTACAGAAGAATTTGCTCACCTTGAAATGATTGCTACGATGGTTTATAAGCTGACGAAAGATGCGACCCCTGAACAAATGAAAGCTGCTGGTCTTGACCCTCATTACGCTGATCATGACAGTGCTCTTCATTACCATAACGCTGCTGGTGTTCCATTTACTGCAACCTATATACAGGCTAAAGGTGATCCAATTGCCGATCTATACGAGGATATTGCAGCTGAAGAAAAAGCACGAGCAACATATCAATGGCTCATTAACTTATCCGATGATCCAGATATAAATGATAGTCTACGCTTCTTACGTGAACGTGAAATCGTTCATTCACAACGTTTCCGAGAAGCGGTTGAAATTTTAAAAGAAGAACGCGATAGAAAAATATATTTTTAATACACGTATCCTAGCGATATGTGTTTTTTTACGTTAAAAGTTAAATCCTTCCTATTAAACATATAAATAGTATATTTATTCGATTTAATGCATTATTTTTTAATATTTTCAAAATTCCCTATTGCTTTCTAGTCATCAGACCTTTAAAATAATAACAGTTACTCGACAAATTGTTTGAATTTTCGACAAAAACACTCATTAGGAGGATTTTCTTTATATGCATACAACTTTAAAACCAGCGCAAATACTTTCGATTAGTTTATTACTATTCGCAGTTTTCTTCGGTGCTGGTAATATGATTTTCCCGCCCCTTCTCGGTCTTTCTTCCGGAGAAAATATGTGGGTTTCCATTACAGGTTTTATTATTACAGACGTCGGTTTATCTTTACTTGCTATCGTTGCTGTTGCCCTTGCTGGTGGTAGTTTTAACACTTTAGCGAGCCGTGTTCATACAAAATTCGCAGCAGTATTCGCTATCATTATTTATCTTTCAATCGGCCCACTATTTGTTATTCCACGAACTGGATCTGTATCTTATGAAATCGGGATTGCACCACTTTTCCCAGATCAATGGTATTCTATGTTAGTTTTTAGTGCGATTTTCTTTACATTCGTTTACTTCTTATCATTAAATCCATCCAAGCTAGTAGATCATATCGGTAAAATATTAACGCCAATTTTACTTGTAATTATTGCAATTATGGCAACAAAAGCGATTCTTTCACCAGGGACGTTTGCAGAACCTATCGGTGACTATAAAGACATCCCGTTTTTCAAAGGATTTCTTGAAGGATTTTTAACGTTAGATGCAATTGGGGCTCTCGTACTATCAACAATTGTTGTAAATGCAATTCGTCAAAATGGTATACAAGAGAAGAAATCTATCGCAAAATATACAATCATTTGCGGAAGTATCGCTGCTCTATTCTTAACAATTGTTTACTTCTTACTCGGTTATATTGGAGCTTCAAACGGAAACTTAGGACAATTCGAAAACGGTGGGCAGCTATTAGCTACTGTTATGTATCAATTTTTTGGGACAAGCGGTAATATTTTATTAAGTATCGCCATTATCTTCGCTTGTTTAACAACGGCAATTGGTGTTGTAAGTGCATTTGCAAATTACTTCACAACAGTGCTAACAAATGTTTCATACAAAAAGCTTGTACTATACGTTTGTATCTTTAGTTTCGTTATTTCAAACTTAGGATTAAGCTTATTAATTAAAATTACTTTACCTGTATTAATTATTTTGTACCCAATTACGATCATTTTAGTTTTCGTATCATTTATCGATAAATATACGAAACGTAAACCTTCTGTCTACATTGGAGCGATGATCGCAGCGTTTATTATTAGCTGTATTCATGCACTTGATAATGTGGAAATGATACCAGATTTTATCGCTAATATCGTACACACCATTCCTTTTTATAACTTAGGAATTGGCTGGATCATTCCAGCAATAATCGGTGGTATAATTGGATACTTTATTCCGCAAACAGAAGCTGCAGGTGAAGTTTCTACAAAATAAAGAGAAGAAGCAAGCATGAAATCCATGCTTGCTTCTTCTTTCTCTTCACATCGTATGTTTAAAAGTAAATAACTCTTCTTTTGACTGCACAACAGGCTGTTCCTCTTCTACATCTTTCCTCTTTCTCTCCCCTCCTAACCTTACTTTCAACATTGCCTCTTCTATACTTTTCACAATCATATTTCCTGAAAAAATAGTTAGCCCGAAAAATGTAATTGGGACGAGAGGAATCCATGGATGCACTGTTAATGATCTAAAGTATACTCCAATTAAACCTGACCATTCATGCGTATAAGATTCCACCTCTTTTATAGGTCCACCAAACGTAACAGTCCCACCAAAGAACACTTCAAGTAATCCTAAGTGCAGTAAAATAGTAAGACTCTGCGTAAACTGTTGAAGAAATACGAGTATAAAAGTCATATAGAGATGCGGAAAAAGATGTTTTATAACAATACGTCTTCTCGATCCGCCTAATATGCGCGCGGCATCAACAAATTCTTCCGTTCGCAATTTACGAACTTCCTTCGCAACATACAGTGCAATAACTGGCATTACAAGTAGTACAAGTAATACCACTTGAAACGAAGCCCTTTCAAAAAAGGTTGTTGTCTCCTCTCCGCTTCCAAATGCATTTGCAGATTGAAGAAAAAAATACGCAATCATAACTGTCGGAATAACTGTAAAACTATCAAAGAAAGCCTCAATTTTTGAAAATCCTCTTTTTATATACGTTCCGAGTACGACACCGAAAAACACACCTATTACCATTCTAAGTGCCGCAATTAAAATAGATATACCAATCGTCCACTTCGCGCCTTCAATGACTAAATGTAACAGGTCATACCCTTTCCGGTCTGTCCCGAGTAAAAATTGGAATGAAGGTGGAAACGGTGGCACTTGTGGATTTTCATCCGCATCATATTGCAATGTAACTTGTCTAATATGTCCATCATTCCATAACGTATTTCCGATGCTCAAAAGAACTAATAGGAGAAGAAACCCAATGCTTATCCAAAATCTTTTATCACGTTTTATATACGTCCACATATTATAATCTCTCCTTCATCGCAGCCGGAATGAGATAATGAAACAATTTAAATAAAATAAAAATCGGAATATATATAAGAAGCACACTAACGATGAAAACCTCAACTCTAATACCGAAATACGATTTCAAAAACATAAAAATACCACCCGTATTAAAAATCCATTCTATAATATATAAATTAGATAACATAAAAAAGATATTCGTTTTCGCAAAGAATAATGTACTAAGCAACACATTTCGTAAAATATGACGATTTAAAATATGAAAGCGCCCCAGCCCTTTCGCCTTAGCAAATAGTACATAATCTTTTTCTAGTTCATTTTCAAAACGAAGCACGACCATTTTTACAAACATAATCGTAGTCGGGATGCTCAAACACAATATTGGCAACCCCCTAATCGACTCGCCTCCAATTGAAGCAATTTGAAAAGGTAAAAAACCTGTTTGTTTAAAAAACCATACAACTAAAATTTGTGATACTAAAATAAGAAGGATATCTGGAATGGATTCTAGGAAGATAAGAAATGATTTAATTCGCTGTTGCATACGCGGTGAACTACTCACAATTACATAAACAATACAAAATGCTACAAATAATGAAATAAAAAAAGCAGCTAAAAAAATAATAATCGTTTCTTTATAATGGACGAACAACTGCGGAAATAAAAATTTACCTTTCACATATTGCAAATTGGAAATATCCATTAAGTTCACAAATACTTCTTTTAAACTCTGTATGTACTTTGATACATCCAGCTTAAATCCATAAAACAATTTCGGCAGAGCCCCTAACATAATAATCCCCAAAATCGAAATAAGAAATTGAATCGTCACTTCCATCCCATTCAAAAATACCTTTTTGACCATTTTCACCCTTCTCTCTCTATAATTTACCCCCTAATTCTATTCTTAATTTTCTGAATTGTAAATATTTTAAAGACAAAAAATCACTAAGCTATGATCCTAGTGATTCTTTATGCGCATGCCTTTCTCTTTTCGCAAACGGAATATATAAAATAAAACACCCAATAAGCGCTGCGAGTTCTAATGAAATAATATAGTAAGGATGCGGTCCTAACATATCGAGTAATGAAGCTGTTTCTGGCTTATGAGCTAAAAACATATAATTACCACCTGTTTTGTAATTCACAAACGAAACAAGCGGAACCAATATGTTTAAAAATATCATCGTACGCTTAATAGATTGCAAGGTCGGTCTATAGCCTTCCACCCAAGTCATAAAGAGTGGTGCCCAAATAAGCAATACATGCGCGATAAAATATTCAATGAAACGAAAATGCGGAAAAGCATATTGCAAATTTGGTGTTAAAATGGCTTGTGATGCACCAATAATTCCCGTAAAAAATACAATCTCATATATTCGATAACTTTTCGTTACAATCATAATCGACGCTAACAATAAACTAATTGTACATAACTCAAACGGTAATGAAGTAGCTAGCTCAAAAATCCCCGCTTTCCACTCCCACATATGAAGCCCAATTTCACTACCTATAAATAAAAATGCAATCGCATATCGAACCGTTATATTCCACTCATTTTGACGTAATAAATCTTGGTATTGATACAGAAAAAATATCCCCACCAACATAATAAATAATATAATGGCATGTTGCCTTGAGTATGGAATAAACGGTTTTAATGGATGCGCACTAAAATAAGCTTCCATCTTCCTTCCTCCTCTCCTTCATACAATATTATTGTAAGAAAGAAACAACGAGTCAATTCATTTGCTTACAATAGGACAACCTCTACCTTACATTTACATATTCATACCTTACAAAACTGTAAGGTTATTGTAAGCTAAAACGATTTGTCAGATTCTTCACCTCTTCTATACTTAATGTAGATACTAAAACGAACGAAAAGGTGATAAATAGATGAAAAAGAAAAATAAGGTGTTAATTACTAGTGTAGTAGCAATCGGAATTGCAGCTGGATCATACTTTGCATTTGCTGGGGGCGGTTCAGAAGTAGCAATGGCATATAGCGGATATAAAGTAACTGAAAAACAAATCCAAAACGCGCAAAAATTTGGCGGCGAAGTTATTCCAAATGGAATTGAAACTATTTCATTCGATCCAACAAAAGGAACATATGAATTAGCTGTAAAAAAAGGCGATGAAGTGAAAAAAGGTCAGCTTCTATTTAAATACAATGACCCGACTGCTAAACAAGGTGTAACAGAAGCAGAAATGCAAAAGAAAATCGCACAAAAAGAAGTAACGTTGTTCCAAAAACAAATTGATGCGGCGAAACAAAAATTACAAAAAGATAAAAATGCAGGCCTTCCCGCTGAAGCATTAAAAGCATCAGAAGCTGAAGTTGGGCAATTAGAATCACAACTTGAAATGAAAAAGTTTGAAGTTGAAAAAGCTGATGAAATGATTAAAGCAGCAAAAGAGAAAGTAAACACTCTTTCTGTAACAAGTCCTGCTGATGGCGTAATTGATGATATCGTGAAAACTGCTGACGAAAAAACAGGTATGAGCGGAGTTACTCTTCGTCACGCTGGTCAATTTAAGGTAAAAGGTCAACTTTCTGAATATGAGCTTGCTAGTATGAAAGTTGGGCAAGAAGTAACTGTTTCATCAAAAACTGTCGCTGGTAAGACTTGGACAGGAAAAGTAACAGAAATCGGTTCTACACCATTAAAGAGCATGGATGAAAATAAAACTGTTTCTAACTATCAATTCACTGTCACATTAGATAATAGTGACGAATTACAAAACGGCTTCCACGTTTACGTAACAAGTAAATCTGGCGAAGCAACTGGTACAATTGTTCCGAAAAGCAGTATCGTGAAAAAAGGTGACAAAAATGTTGTCTTCGTTGTAAAAGACGGTAAGGCGAAAGAACAAGCAGTTACTGTTGAATTCGAGACTGATAGCGAAGCAAAAGTTTCTGGAGTGAAAAAAGGAGAGGAAATTATCTCTAAACCTGAAAAAGACTTAAAAGATGGTATGGAGGTTGTCGCCCAGTGATTAACTTAAAAGGCATCACGAAATCCTTCCAAAATGGTGCAGAATCCGTTCAAATATTACACGGAATTGACGTAACACTGAACCAAGGAGAATTCACTTCTATTATGGGACCTTCTGGTTCTGGTAAATCAACATTAATGAACATTATCGGTTGCTTAGATAAACCGACGACAGGTACGTACGAACTAGCCGGTCAAAATATTTCAAACATGACTGAAACAGAACTTGCACACGTACGTAATAAAGAGATCGGATTCGTATTCCAAAACTTCATGTTATTACCGAGACTTACAGCGCTTCAAAATGTAGAACTACCCCTTATTTACGCTGGAGTCGATAAAAAAGAAAGACGCGAGCGCTCATTAGCTGCTTTAACAAAAGTCGGTTTAGCTGATCGCGCTACTCACTTACCGAACGAATTATCAGGTGGACAAAAGCAGCGTGTCGCTGTTGCACGTGCAATCGTAAATAACCCAAAATTCATTTTAGCCGATGAACCGACGGGAGCACTTGATACGAAAACAAGCACACAAATTATGGACCTCTTTTACGAATTAAATAAACAAGGCTCAACAATCATTATGATTACCCATGACCGTGAAATCGGGGAAGCTGCAGCACGTCAAATTGTAATTCGTGACGGAAATATCGTCCAAGATTGGAGAGGTTAATTTTGAATACGAGTGAAAATATACGCATGGCCCTTTCCTCTATCTTTGCTCATAAAATGCGTTCTATTTTAACGATGTTAGGTATTATTATCGGTATTAGTGCCATTATTACTATCATTTCAATGGGTGATGGTACAAACGCAAAGTTTAAAAAAGAATTAGGCCAAGGAAAAGATAACGAAGTAACGATTTACTACAACAATCCTGATTACGGAACAGATAGTGCCAAAATCACACCTGATATGCTAAACCGTCTGCAAACTGTACCAGGCGTTAAAGATGTGTATCCAGACGTAAGTATGAAAGTAAAAGCATCTGCTGGTTCAAAAGATGTAAATCTTGATTTAAAAGGTGGAACAGGCGCCTTTATGACAGATTCGAAAATAAAATTAGTTCACGGTCGTGAATTAAATGACAGTGAATTAAACCAAGCAATCCCTGCTGTTATATTAAATGAAGAAGCTTTCAACAAATTATTTAGTAGTGGTTGGGAATCAAATCAATACACAGATATAAAAGGAAAGCCGTATAAAATAGTTGGTGTATACGAAACGAAAAACGACTTTGGAATGCCTATGCCTGAAGGTTATACATCACTTGAAAATGCGCCTGTCATTTCAGGAGTAAATGAGTATGACTCTGTAAGATTAACAATGACCTCTCCGACAGAACGTAAAAGTGTAGAAAAACAAGCCGTTTCTGTCTTAAACGAAATGAAAGCTCCTAAATTTGAGCACAAATTCGAAGCACAAGACTTAGGTGAATTTACGAAACAACTAGACGAATCAATCGGTATGATGAAAATGGTATTTGGTGGTATTGCTGCTATCTCCTTACTTGTTGGTGGTATCGGTGTAATGAACATCATGCTCGTATCTGTAACAGAACGTACACGTGAGATTGGTATTCGTAAAGCACTTGGTGCAACACGTGGTAAAGTATTAACACAATTCTTAATCGAATCTTGTATTTTAACAGGACTTGGTGGTTTCATCGGATTCATGCTCGGTATTTTCTTCGCTTGGATCGTCTCAATCTTTGCTGGATGGCCACTCGTTGTCTCAAAAGAACTTGGACTTCTTGCAGTAGGTATCTCCATGTTAATCGGTATTATATTCGGTTTACTACCAGCTAACAAAGCTGCCAAACTGGATCCAATTGAATGTTTACGATATGAATAAACAAAAACGTAGGAGTTTACACTCCTACGTTTTTTATTTATCTACTAAATTGAGTTTCTTCTATTATATATGTTTCACGTTACAACTATCATTCTAAT
>NZ_JBNLYC010000048.1:0-32424 GCF_050172015.1 Bacillus sp. GMa5/1
TTTTTGAATATCTTTCGGATAATCAGTTAATGAAAGTCGAGGATTATAATATAAGGACCCTAAAATCATTACAGATAGTACAATAGACATGATGACACCAACGTACATCATTTGCTCAAATTGATTCATATACTGTATTCACCCTTTTCTGTAATTACTATGATGGTCATTCACTTAATTACATATTGTATGTACGTACATAATCAAAAATTAACAACTAGCTTTAATAGCAAAGCAAAATTGTTGCAATGCAAATGCAAATTTAATACAGTGGAAGCCTAATTGATACAGATAGGATTGGTGAAACCTATGAAAATTGAACATATCGCAATTTGGGTAAATGACTTAGAATGTATGCGTGATTTTTATATAAAATACTTTAATGGTAAAGCAAACTCGTTATACCATAATGAAATGAAACAATTTGAATCTTATTTTATTACGTTCGAATCTGGAGCAAGGCTTGAACTTATGCGTAAAAAAGGGGTTGAAAATAAGCCTAATTTAAACATAACTGGCTATGCTCATATGGCTTTTTCTGTCGGTAGTGAAGAACGAGTGAATGAACTGACAAAGGTGATAAAAGATGCTGGTTATCCTTTATTAAATGGACCACGTTTTACTGGAGATGGCTATTATGAAAGTGTAATAGGTGATCCAGAAGGCAATCAAATAGAAATTACGATTTAACTTACCCTTTTTTACCACCTCCATATTTTCCCACGGATTAGGCGGTGCTGTTGCTGAGGTGCCAAATGAGGCAACTGCTTACTTTTACCGAAAAGCACTATCAAACATGTCAATATTCGCTACTTGGGAGCAACCAGAAGGTGCCGCTGGAAGTATTCGATGGGTTGAAGACTTCCGCTTAGCGATGCTTCCATTTACAAAAGGTGTCTACGTTAATACGCCTGACCTATCCATTAAAAATTGGCCAGATGCATACTTCAGTTGCAACTTTGACCGATTAATGGAAGTAAAAGCGAAATATGATCCGAAAAATATTTTTAACTTTCCGCAAAGTATTCCGCTTTTTTAAACTATATATTACACCTAATATATTAAAATATAAAACATCCATTTTTTAAATGGGTGTTTTATAAATAAAGTTTACATAATATAATTATTGGTTAATTCTTTTACTAAATATCTATTCAACAATCCAAAGTAACACTTTCTCAAACTCTTTTTTGGACAACATACTTTCGTTTATATAGCCATTCTTTTAATTGTACTTCATCCAAAGCTCCGTTCCCCTCTCATGATCCTTCACACTATATTCGCTCGTTTTTCACAAAAGGTTCATTTTACATGAAAATTTATTTATTACAATAAAAATATAAGGTATATTTTTATGAAAAGGAGGAATTCAAGAATGAATACAGAGGATAAAATTTACGCTGAAAAAGTGTTAAAAAATCTCTTTATCGGATCACAAGTTGATGGATTACAATTTGGTATTTCTTCAGGCGCTATAAAGATTCAATTTACAAACTTTCACGACTCCGTTGATTATGACGAGCAATTATATATCAATATCGAATCAAAATGGTGTTTATTTAATAAGCCTCAAAAAAGATACCCATTAAATGAAGATGAATTTGAAGTTTATTCTGAGGAAGAAGAATATGAAAGAATATTTAAGATAAGAAGACAAAAAGTTACCGATATACAACTTGGCTTAGAAAGCCCTCATTTAATTATTACATTAGATAGTGGACAAATTATTTTTTTAAATGGTTTTCATGATTATTATGAATGTTGGCATGCTGGTGTCCTATGTGAGCAATGGCTTGTAGTCGCTGCACCTGGGAATGAAATCGCCACTTGGGCTCCTGATGCGTTTATCGATAAGTAAACTGTCTTCACGAAGAAGAAACGAAGATATTTTATGAAGTACTATACTAATGAACTACATAATCATTTCTATTACACGTAAACAAAATAACCATTTTGCTTTAATAGAACTCACTTTATTAAAGTTGAAAGGATGATAATGATGGCATGTGTCCATGATTTTGGAATAATTGACGAATTTAATTCTCAAAAAAGTTACAATGATTATACACCAGAGAAATATCATTGTATTTCTGTTAATGATGATATTATCAGTAGTTTAAATCAAAATTTATCAATTATGAAAACTTACTTTCATACAGTCAAAAATCAGGAATACGGTTTAGCTTATTGTGGTATTACAATTATCCCTCCTGAATCTTTAGCAATTTTCTATGAAACAGTTACATCTTCAAAGTTCTTCAGAAAATCTGATGAGCTGAATGAGTTAGCTTCAAAAATTGTACAAGCTGCAGCAGAACAGAAGTACATGATCCATTATGGGGTTTAAATGTAATTCAAAAAATGCTTAGGATTTCTCCGAAGCATTTTTTGTATGTTACTAATACATTTATTCCTTAACCATTTAGTCAATGCTTGAGCCTATGGTCCCTTCTTTTACAAGTGAGGGCGCCCCTATTAATCTAAATAAGCGTCTCATTTCCAATCTTCCAGCTAAACCATCTCCCATGCCCTTCTGTTTCTCCAACCGTTTCACGATATTCGTTTCCGTTAATATAATAATCAATATGAAGGTCACGATCCCACATGTTGTTATACAGGTGGAATACATCACGTTTTGCGCCAATTTCTTGTATTTGTTTTTCTAATTTATGTTTAACTTGTTCTGGTATTTGATTTGCGACGTGTGTATGGAAAATACAAATAACAGCTTCTTCACTTATTTGTTCAATAATAGATGATAATAGCTCTACACCGTCTCCTTCTATTAATTGGACAGATTCATTTTTCACTAAAGATGCAGCTTGATCAAACATCTCAAGCCTTTCTTTATGTTCTGGCCAAATTAAAGCACGTAACCATAAATAATCTTCCTCATTATGTAAATCATTCACATGTAAGTCCAGTCCGATTCTTTCTACGACAGATGGGCTTTCTTTTAGAAAATGCGGTACATTCTCCCCTCTTATTTCAGAAGTTACATGCACATTTGAATTTATATTTCCGTACATTTCATCCGTCCCGTACGAATAACGATATTGGTCCCAGAACAGTTGCAACCCAGAACTTGTCCCAATTTCAATTAACGCTAACGGCTTCTTCACTTTGTTAAATATGTAGCAGAAACTTGGGTATAAGTATGCGCACCGTCTTACTTCATTTGTTTGAACGAGTTTCGTTTGTAACAAAGTAATGATTTCTTCTCGGTACTCTTTACAGAAATCTTTAAAATGATTAAAAGCTTTATCTAAATTTGTATCAGCATTTTCAACTAAACTACTATAATACGTTTTTAAATGATGTTCTTTCCCTGCTAGCAATAAATAATGTACTGCACCTAATAGTAAGTTTGGGACTGGTTGACCTACCTGAGCATAGGACGATAGTGTAAGTACTTCCTCATCTTCAGCAATTTCCATTGATAAATATTCATATAAATCACTTGACCCTTTACATTCCTTTATTGAAAAGTTTCGAAATAAGTTTGAAATTTGTTCTTTTGTACACATTAGAGTCCCTCCTTTTTATTTTTCAGAATAATCTTACCATTACAGAAAGAATAATCCCATAAAAAGGTACTCGATTTAGTCACTTAAGGATACGTAAGCTTTTTCGAGATAATTTCAAACTGTAATTTTTTTCTATTTACCACCTTAAAAGAGCTTGTTAAATAAGATTTTTAGCGAATAAAACGTTAAATAGTTTAAAATTATCAGATAACACTAGATATTTTAGTCTATTAATTATTATAATAGAGTATGAGATGGTTATATAATTGAGACAAAAAAGGTATACACCTAGGTGGGGCCTAGGCGGTGTTTCTCTTTTACGGCTTAGACATAGAAAACACCTACACTTTTTTGCCAATATAGGGGATGGAGAGATTATCATGAGCAACATGCAGCAAAAAACAGACGTTATCTTAATTGGTGCAGGAATTATGAGTGCAACGTTAGGCTCATTACTAAAAGAATTAGCACCAGAATGGGAAATTAAAGTTTTTGAAAAACTCGCAAGTGCCGGGGAAGAAAGCTCTAACGAATGGAATAATGCAGGTACAGGGCATTCTGCGCTATGCGAACTGAACTATACTTCCGAAAAAGCTGACGGATCTATAGATATTAGTAAGGCTGTAAAAGTGAATGAGCAATTCCAGCTTTCAAGACAATTTTGGGCATATCTTGTAAAGAGCAAATTAATTCGTAATCCACAAGATTTTATTATGCCACTACCTCATATGAGTTTAGTACAAGGGGAAAAAAATGTTGAGTTTCTAAAAAACCGTTTTGAAGCGCTTTCAAAAAATCCACTGTTTCAAGGAATGGAATTTTCTGATGCTCCTGAAACATTAAAAAAATGGCTTCCACTCATTATGGAAGGTCGCACATCTAATGAACCGATGGCGGCAACGAAGATTGACTCTGGAACAGATGTTAACTTCGGTGCATTAACACGTATGTTGTTTGATTACTTAAAAACAAAAAATGTCGAGCTAAACTACAAGCATAGTGTCGAAAATATTAAGCGCACGAAAAATGGTTTGTGGGAAGTAAAAGTACACGATATGAATAGTGGTAAAATTGAGCATCATACTGCTAAATTCGTCTTTATTGGCGGCGGTGGCGGTAGCCTACCTCTACTCCAAAAGACTGGTATCCCTGAATCAAAGCATATCGGTGGCTTCCCAGTAAGTGGACTATTTATGGTATGTAAAAACCAAAAAGTTGTAGAGCAGCATCATGCGAAAGTGTACGGTAAAGCTAAAGTTGGCGCTCCGCCAATGTCTGTACCTCATCTAGATACGAGATATATAGACAATAAAAAAGCTTTACTGTTTGGACCATTCGCAGGCTTCTCACCTAAATTCTTAAAAACTGGCTCAAATCTTGACTTAATCGGTTCTGTAAAACCGAATAACGTCTTAACGATGTTAGCCGCTGGTGTAAAAGAAATGGGACTTACAAAATACTTAATTCAGCAAGTTATGTTATCACATGAAAAACGTATGGAAGAATTACGCGAATTCATTCCGAACGCGAAAAGTGAAGATTGGGATATTGTAGTTGCTGGACAACGTGTACAAGTAATTAAAGATACTGATGCTGGCGGTAAAGGAACACTTCAATTTGGTACAGAAGTAGTAAGTGCAGCTGACGGCTCAATCGCCGCATTACTAGGCGCATCACCAGGTGCTTCTACTGCTGTTCACGTCATGCTTGAAGTATTAGAAAAATGTTTCCCAAGCCGCATGGTAGAATGGGAAGAAAAAATAAAAGAAATGATTCCTTCATATGGCATTTCACTAACTGAAAATCCAAGATTGTTCCAAGATCTTCACACTTCTACTGGTCGTACACTTGGATTAAACGAAAAAGAAACTGTTCATAATTAATGCAGAAATAAAAAAACGTCCGATATATTCGGACGTTTTTTTGTCTACTAAAAATTATACTTATCAATATTATCTTTCGTAAATACAACTCGTTCTGGTAATGCGATAATTCCGTTCCCTTCTGCCTCATAATCATATCCTTGAATGGAGTTTGGCTCTACTTTCACTTTTCCAATTCCTTTTACTTCGAAGCTATCCCCTACTTTTAACTTCTTCCCTTTTACAACAATTTCATTTGCTACATACGTTGCGAGAGCACCTTGTTGTTTTACATCCCATAAACCAAATTGTTGTACTGTTCCTCGTTTTACATAATCACGCATAACGTTCGGTGTAGAAAATCCAGTTACCACTACTTTTTTATCCATTTTTAAGTTTTCAGCTGCCTGCGCCATTGCTGGGAGTGCTGTTGCATCTGGACAAATAACTGCGTTAATATCTGGATACGTTTTTAATATGTTCTCCCCTACGGATAAAGATTTTTGTGCATTATTTTCACCGTACTGCGTCGTTACAATTTCCCAGTTCGGATATTTCTTTTTAATAATTTCTTTCGCTTTCGTTACCCATTGGTTTTGATCCGTTACTGTCGGGCTAGAATAAAAGAATGCTACTTTTCCTTTATCTCCAATTTGCTTAGAAGTCATTTCTATTAATAAGTTAGCAAGTTGGTCTGGTGTTCCTTGGCTTATATAAAAAGAACGATCTTTCGGATTCACATCAGAATCCCATGTTAAGACGGTCATTCCTTTTTTCTTAGCACGTTGTAGTGATTGCGATAAACCATCAACTGATGTAGAGGAAACCATAAGTGCATCATAGTTTTGGTTAATAAAATTATTTATATACTTTACTTGCCCTGATACACTCGCTTCAGACGGCCCATCATATTTCACTTGTACGCCTAGCTTCTCTCCCATCTCCTTTGCTCCTTCACCTCCCGATGTAAAGAAACCAACTCCTGTTAATTTCGGAATAAATGCAAATTTCACATCATCAGCCTTTTTCTTATCTGCCGTTTGGCTAGAACACGCAATTAAACCGATTAAACAAATACATACAATCAATACAATCCCTAGTTTTCTCTTCATGACATTTCCCCCTTATGCAAACTCTGTCTTTTCCCCGCTAAAAATTGATGTAATTTGAAATGTCTCATAATAACTGAAAGAATAAGGATAATACCTATTACTACATTGGATTGTTCATTTGTTAAACCCGCCATTTGCAAGCCATACTGCATGAGCCCAATGAAAATACTCGCCAGTACAGTACCGATAATGCTTCCTTTTCCGCCTGTAATAAGTGTACCGCCTAAGACGACTGCTGTAATGATTGGTAATATTGTTTCGCTTCCTATATCAGCACGTGCAGAACCGAAATATGCAGTTAAGAAAGCTCCTCCTAATCCACCTCCTAACCCAGAAAGTATGTAAGCAATGATTACTACTTTCTTCGTCTTAATCCCGGTGTATTTTGCTGCATTTTCATTCGCGCCTGTTAATTTTACGTGGCGCCCATATATCGTTCGGTGAAACAAAATCGTGCATACAATTGTTAATAAAATAAGTAGCCATAATAAATTGGGTATTCCTATAAAACTACCATTTGCTAGTTGTACATAAGTATCAGGTAAACCGCTTATCCCTTCATATCCAGAAGCACCTGCCCCTCCTGAAATGACGAGTGCAATTCCTCCGTATAAAAACATCGTTCCGAGTGTAACGACTAGTGGTTCTACATCTGTCAATTTTATAATGAGCCCATTTAAAGCTCCTGCTAAGCAACTGACTATAAGTGCCATTATTACTGCTAGTAAAATATGAATTCCATTCATCCAAAACACACCAATTAAAATCGAGGTTAGCCCCATAATTGATCCTACAGATACGTCAATTCCTCCTGTTACAATAACGAAAGTCATTGGAATTGCCGCGATTGCTATGAATAGAAAATCATTTGTACTAAAAAGGAGATTACTAATATTTAAGAAATCACTATTTATTAAACTAAAAAGGATGAATTCTACAAGAAGTAATACAATTAGAACCCCTTCCCATCTATATACATACTTCATAGATTCATCCTCCTTTCTGCCTTCCACTTTTTCATAACACTATCTAATATAATAATAAGTAATAGTAAAAAACCTGAAATAGCATTATTCCAAAATGCTGGTATTTTTAAAAAGACGAGTGAGCTACTTATTGTTTCTAAAAATAACGCTCCTAATGCAGCTCCAAATAAAGATCCTGTTCCTCCTTTTAAATGAATTCCTCCTAGTACAGCGGCTGCGATTACTTGTAATTCTAATCCTGTACCTGTTTGATTTGGGACGAACCCGATATTCATAACAAATATGCAACCAGCGAGCGCAGCGCTTATGCCTGAAATCATAAACGCATATATCTTCACTTGATTAACAGGTATACCAATAAGCCTCGCGCCATCTTCATTATCACCTACCGCATAAAAGTATCTTCCCAATGGCACTTTTCTTAAAAAGAAGTATAGTAGTAGTAAAATAATAAGAACGAACCATACAGTTATAGGTAAACCAAGAATGATGATAGATGACAGCTGCTTAAAATCGTTTGGAATATCTTCAATCCACTTCCCGCCTGTGAAGATTAACATTGCACCCCTAACAATTCCTAGCATCCCTAATGTCATAATAATGGCTGGTATCCGAAACTTTGCAACTCCAATACCATTTACGAAACCGATAATGGCCCCAAGTATAATAGCTACAAATATCGACAAGAATGCACTATACCCATTCGTTAACATCATTCCGCAAACTGCTGCACTTAATCCCATGCTTGAACCAACTGATACGTCTATATTTTTCGTAAATAAAACGAACGATTGGCCAATTGCTAGAACGACTAAAATAACGCTTGATTTCATCAGTAAAGATAACGAGTTAAATTGAATAAAACTAGGATTTATTATACCGACAATGGCTATATAAATTAGTAGTAACAGTATGATAGACGTTTCGTGCCTTTTATACATACGTTTCATTCCGTTACACCTCCGTATGCAAGGCGTGTAACTTCATTCACACTCAGTTGTTCTTTTTCCATATGAGAAACAAATCGCCCATTTCTCATTACATATACACGGTTTACTAATTGGACAATCTCTTCAACATCCGAAGAGATTAATAAAATTGCGAGTCCTTCCCTTTTCATTTTTTTTATCGTCTCATACACTTCAAGCCTTGCTTTCGCATCAATTCCGCGAGTCGGCTCATCAAGAATAATAATTTTAGGATTACATGCAAGATACTTCGCAAGCACGACCTTCTGCTGATTACCTCCTGATAAAGATGCCAGTTCTTTATTCATATTCTGTACAACAATTCGGAATTGTTCTATAAACGAATTAACTAAAGCGCTTTCTTTTTCTTGATTTATAAAAAAGCGATTATTTTGATATAAACTTGCCGCTGCAATATTTTCTTTAACAGAAGCAATTGAGAAAATTCCATTCCTCGCCCTATCCTCTGGCACATAAACTAGTCCTTCATCTAGCCTTTTATGCAAAGAACACGTATCAATTGATTTTCCACCCAATAAGATAGACCCTGATTTTATAGTTTTCAATCCAAATATCGCTTCTGCTAATTCCGTTCTGCCAGATCCTATAATGCCAGCAACACCTACAACCTCACCCGCATGTACAGTGAATGATATATTTTCGAATGCGTGACCATTTATATCAACCACTTCTAATATTTTTTTCGTCTTTACTGTCTCTTGAACTACTTCTATTTTCTCTTTCTGTTTATATCCTTTTGGCAATAGTCCCTCCATCAGCATGTCATATGTATAGTCACATACATCACCTTGGCTTACAACCATTCCATCACGTAGTATTGCTACTTTGTTGGCAATTTCAAAGATTTCTGGAAAACGATGCGTAATATAAATCATCCCAATTCCTTTTTCTTGTAAACTTTTCATCAACACAAAAAGACTCTTAATTTCGTGTGTTGTTAATGTCGATGTTGGCTCATCTAGAATAAGAATCTCAGCTTCTCTTATTAATCCTCTAATGATTTCTACTAACTGTTGCTGCGCAATAGATAACGATTCTCCCTGTTCATTAAGATCAATATCCCAACTTAAACTGTCAATTAATTGCTGAACTTTTACTTTAAGCTTCTTTCTATTCCCCTTTAATCCAATACATATATTTTCTTCAATGGTCATATGCGGAAAAATGAGCGGTTCTTGTGGTATTAAATAAATCCCTTCTTGGTGTGCTTCTTTTGGATTTGCAAACTGCTGTCTCTTTCCTTTCACATACATTTCTCCACTATCATACGAATATAACCCCGTTAATATTTTCATTAATGTCGATTTCCCGGCGCCATTTCCACCAACTAAAGCGTATATATCACCATGCTCTACTTGTAAGTTCACTTCCTTTAGCACAAGTTGATTCGAAAACGCCTTACTCATTTTCTTCACTTGTAATAAGGGCACATTCTCCACATGATGTCACCTGCCTTTACCCAGAACATTTTTTGAGAAAATGATTATTTGTTCTACTTGTTTTGTAGCATTGTATATTCCTTTTTTCATATCTAGAACACTTTTTTCAATGTACTATTAATCGTTTCAACTGGAATAAACAAAATATGTGACACATATGTTTAAGCATTGGTCAATTGTTGAAAGGGATGAAGAGTATGTCACAGCTGAACTTTGAAGAAAATTTATTAACTAAAGTAGCCTGGTACTATTATAAAGATCAATTAACACAACAAGAGATTGCTTCACTTCTTCATATTTCAAGAAATAAAGTCGTCCGGTTATTAGATAAGGCACGCAGTGAAGGTATCGTTACATTTCACGTAAAAGGAACCGGTTTGCATTGCTTGAGCATTGAACGTGACTTAATGAAAAAGTTCCACTTAAAAGATGCTTTCATTATCCCTACTCCAATAAACAATTATGCTACTTCTCTCGGAAAAGCCGCTGCACAATATTTAGAGACTCATCTCCAGCAAGGCGATTTACTCGGCATCGGCTGGGGTGAAACGATAAGTAAAATGCTAGAAAACATTCATTTTGAAAGTTCTATTAATCTTTCATTCGTAACGCTAACAGGCGGAGTAAACCACTATCTCCCAAGAAAACAAAACTATTTACACTACATGCAAGGCGAACTTCATATTATTCCTACTCCTTTTCTAGCATCTTCTACTGAAATGGCACGAAGTATTTTATCAGAACCAAGTGTGAAAGATATGCTTCATGTCGCTTCACTTGCACATACAGCAGTTGTCGGTATTGGCGGGTTATCTCAAGACGCTACAATTGTAAAAGAAGAAAAATTAACGCTACGTGAAATGACATATATTCGAAGTCAAAACGGGGCGGGCGATATTTTAGGACAGTTTTATAATACGAATGGTGAGTTATTAGAGCTCTCGCATCATAATCGTCTAATTGGCACACCACTTACGATTCTTCGCAACATGAAGCATGTCATTGGTGTGGCTGGAGGTACTCAAAAGATAGATGCCATTTATGGGGCTTTAAAAGGGAATTTTATTCATACATTAATTACTGATGAAGAAACTGCGCTCTCCTTATTAAGAAAGGAAGGTGATTCTTAATGTCTACTTTATTAGCTTTCGATGCTGGTACAGGAAGCGTTCGAGCTGTTCTTTTTGATTTACATGGCAATCAAATTGCAGTAAGCCAAAAGGAATGGGTTCATAAAACTGATCCTCGTTATCCAGGCTCTATGAACTTTGATGTAATAGAAAATTGGAAGCTAGTACAAGAATGTACGAAAGAGGTTCTTCAAAAAAGCAATACCCCTGCCTCTTCTATTCTTGCTATTAGCGCTACAAGTATGCGAGAAGGTTTTGTTTTATATGATAAACATGGGCAAGAAATATGGGCATGTGCAAATGTTGATGGCCGTGCATCCGCTGAAGTTAGTGAGCTAAAAGAAATCCGCTCACATCTTGAAAAAGATTTATACAGAAAATCTGGGCAAACTTTTTCATTGGGTGCTTTACCACGTCTACTTTGGATTAAAAAACATGAACCAGACGTCTATAGCAATATTCACTCCTTTACGATGTTAAATGATTGGATTTTGTATAAATTAAGCGGCGTACTGCAAATCGACCCTTCCAACGGTTGTACGTCCGGAATCTTTGATTTACAAAATAGGAATTGGGATAACGATGTCGCTAAAGAGTGTGGTATAAATTTGCCATTTTCACCAAAAGTAAATGAAGCTGGCACTGTGATTGGTAATGTTTCAAAAGAGTGTGCAGCACTAACTGGTTTACTTGAAGGGATTCCTGTCGTCGCTGGCGGCGGTGATGCTCAAATGGCAGCACTCGGGACTGGAGTCGTAAAACCAAATCAAACTTTAATATGCGGCGGCAGCTTTTGGCAACAGGAAGTGAATATTACAGAGTCAACAACGGATCCAAATGCTGCAATTCGAGTAAATTGTCACGTCGTTCCGAACCTTTGGCAATATGAAACGATTGCCTTTTTCCCTGGCCTCGTTATGCGTTGGTTTCGAGACGCTTTTTGCCAAGAGGAAAAGAAACTTGCTGACAAACTCGGTGTAGATGCTTATGAATTATTAGAAGAACAAGCGAAAGACGTACCTGTCGGTTCATATGGTATTATCCCTACTTTTTCAAACGTTATGAACTACATTTCTTGGCGTCATGCCGCACCCTCTTTTTTAAATTTAAGTTTAGACGCTGACAAATGCGGAAAAAAAGAACTGTTTCGTGCTATTGAAGAAAATGCAGCCTTCATTACACTTGGAAACTTAAAATTAATAAAAAATCTAACTGGCACATTCCCTTCTGAAGTTATTTTTGCTGGCGGTGCCGCTAAAGGAAAACTATGGCCACAAATTCTATCAGACGTACTCGGTATTCCTGTAAAAGTACCTGTTGTGAAAGAAGCAGCTGCTTTAGGAACTGCGATTGCTGCTGGAGTTGGTGCTGGCATATATTCATCTATGGAAGAAACTGCCGAAGAGTTTGTACAGTGGGAGCAAACATTCGAACCAGTTACTGAAAATCACGAACTATATAAAGAGTTCTATGAAACATGGAAAACTGTATATGACAGTCAGCTCGCTTTAGCTGATAAAGGGCTCACCTCACATATGTGGATTGCGCCTGGTGCACTGTAACACATTACATAAAGGAGTGAACTGTATGTTAAAAGCGAATGAAAATGACTTCTCCTATCGCTTCGGTGATAACGGACCGAAATATTTAATACAAGGTCCAAATATTGATCTTGGCCTTGTTGTCATTCAACCGGGCCAGGAGTTTCAAAACCATTATCATACGACGTGCGAAGAGGTCTTTTATGCATTAGAAGGTGAAATAGACTTCTATGTAAATAACGAAAGAGTTCCAATTAAACAAGGTGATGTCCTGCAAGTTCGTCCTCATGAATCTCACTATCTTATTAACCATTCTGACAAACCTTTTAAAGCTGTTTTTATTAAGTCACCACATTTACCAAATAAAGATACGGTTCAAACGGAAAATCCAACATTAACGAAGGAGTGATTTGGAATGACTTGGGGATTTAAAAATCGATTAAATACAATTTTACCTGATGGCAGAGCGGTAATGTTAGCGATAGATCACGGCTACTTTTTAGGACCAATTCACGGGCTTGAACAGCCACTTGAAACTGTTAAAAACTTACTTCCTTACACGGATTCTCTCTTTTTAACGCGTGGTGTACTTAGCTCCTGTATTCCTGAAAACTGCAGCACACCGATGGTTATGCGTGTATCTGGCGGCGCTACTGTCGTCGGTAAAGATTTAGCGAATGAAACAATTGTTACACCTGTAAAAGAAGCAGTGAAGCAAAACGCAATTGGCGTTGGCGTTTCTGTTTTTGTCGGATCAGACTATGAAACACAAACTGTTACAAATCTCGCAAATGTAGTCTCTGAAGCTCACGATTACGGCCTACCTGTACTCGGCATTACCGCAGTCGCAAAAGAATTACAAAAACGTGAAGCTCGCTTTCTAGCACTTGCTTCCCGCGTATGTGTTGAAATGGGTGCTGATATTATTAAAACGTATTACTGCGAAGGGTTCGAAAAAATAACGAGCACATGCCCTGCCCCAGTAGTCATCGCGGGCGGCCCCAAACTAGATTCAATTGAAGACGCATTAAACATTACGTACAATGCGTTGCAAGAAGGCGCAATCGGCGTAGACATGGGCCGAAACATATGGCAATCCGAGCACCCAGCTGCGATGATTCAAGCAATACATGGCATTGTAAAAAATGGATTGAATGTGAAAGAGGCACTTGAACTTTATGATGATGTGAAGAATTAATGTGAAAAGACAGACTATTTATTAGTCTGTCTTTTTTACTTTACAGTGAAACTTTCTTAATCCGTCTTCTAATATGATACATACTTAAATTCTATACACCTTCAAATGATTACTCTTGATGATTATTATTAAGCTTTGAAACTTTCTTACCTTCTCTATAATCAAGACAAGACACTTCAATTAATAAGCCATTAAATACTGTAAAATAAAAACCATAACTACTACCTCGCATCAAATAAGGTTCCTTGTCTATTTCAATGCCGCCGGCTACTAAACGATTATACGCTTGATCCACTTCACTTGATGTATCCACTAAAAAACCAATATGAAAAGCTTCCGGATACGTAACTTCCTTATTCCCTTTAAATGCTTTTGGATCACTTAGTACAAGTATAAAACCACTCTCATCACTCATGACTACAAGTGCTTTCCCTTTTTGCTCCAAAAATTGAAAATCAAAAAATGTTTCAAAGAAATGTCTCGCTTCCGATAAATCATCAACACATAAATTTAAATGATTCAGCTTCATGTACTCATCTCCTTTTAAACTGAGGGTATATGGATTCATTTTTTTCATAACACTTAAATATGTAAGGGAAAATATTCAAGCGTTCCGTCTAAGACTATGCTTTATAAGTCTAATATTTTTTTCTATAGCCTAGAACGTTTTTTAAATGAATGAAAGATTTCCTATCATTCCCATCCCCACAGTAATAAAAAAGAGGATACATGTTTGCTTCTACAACATGTATCCTCTGCTTGTATATTACAACTGTTGATAAGCCGATTTCGATGATTTCACATAATAAACCGCATGATCCACATTAATAATATGATCTGGTTTTGGTTTACCACGGCCCGCTCTATGTCCAGCTAAGTGTTCTTCACTTGTTTCCCAGTTTTTCCATGCTTCTTCCGATTCCCAGCGAATCATTACGACAACTTCTTCGTCGCCGCGTCTTACTTTTTTCACGAGAACACTTAAATCGATGAAGCCTTCAAATTTTTCAATAATACCTTCTCCAGTGAAACGTTCTACAACTATATTTGATGTACCTTCTTTTACTGTAAATGTTTTCGTTTCGATAAACATATATTCCACTCCCTCTTTGTTATACGAATACTAGTATTCTTCTATTATAATTGATTATGATAATTATTTTCAATTGTAAAGTTTTAATTTTTTGAATTATGCTGATTTCTTTTCTATCGCCTCATCTAAAAATTTGAAATATGGAAGTAACATCCCTATTAAAGATGTAACACATATAACTGCACCGATAATTACATATAGCGCTCTTACTCCCCACATTTCACTCAATATTCCCCCTACTAACACACCTAATGGCATAGCGGATCGTATGAAAAATAAACGCACTGAAAATACTTGTCCTATCATATTATTTGGGACGATTTGTTGGCATATTGTTGTGTTATGAACATTGAAAAATGCAATACAAATCCCTGCTATTACTTCAATTAGTATTGCAATGATAATACTATGATTGAACCCTAGCGAAATGTATGTGAGTCCCCCTATAAACAATCCCCCAAGCATAAGTATACGCCGGCTTTTATATGTTACTTTTCCGACTAATACTGAGCCAATTACGTAGCCAAGTGGAAAACCTGCCATAAAATAGCCGTACTCTGCATATCCCGCTAACAGCTCGTCTTTTATATAAGGAAGATTTGTGACCATCGTTACCCCTACTCCAAACTGCACGAAAGTAAGAAATATACCGAGCCAAACGATGATTGGTTTTGTAAAAAAATATGTAAAACCTTGAAGAAATTGTTCTAGCCACGTTTTTCGTATATCTGTTGTAGTTCTCTTTTCTTTTATATAAAGTAAGAAAGCACCACTAACAAATAGACAAATACATACGAAAGATAATGTAAGTTCTGTTCCAATGAAATGAATGACTACTCCGCCTAATACTGGCGCAAGAAACATCATGAGACGAGTCATTCCATCAATATACGCATTTGCGTCTTGAAGTTGTCCTTGACTTACAATGCTCGGTGTAATTGCTTGACTTGCAGGTGTATAAAGAGGTGTAATAAGTCCCACTACAATTTGAACAACATAAATGTGCCAAACTTCTATACTACCTGTAACTAGCATCACCAAAGGTAATAAGAATACGGACGCCCGTATCCATTGTGAAAAAATCATAATCCACTTCCGGCTCCATTTATCAATAAATGGGCCACTTATTAATTGCAGTATGAGTGATGGGATGAAATATAATAGCCACATACTACTTAAAGCCATTTCCGATCCTGTTAACTCATATACTAGAATTGAATTACATAACGTTCCGAAAGCCCCTCCTAATTCAGAGATTGCACTACCAATCCACATAAAAAAGAACGAACGATTTTTCAATATATTTTTCAATTTCACACACCAACTTTTCTTTTATATTCCTCCCTTTATGTACATTCTCGTTGTTAATTATCTATTCAAAAACATATCTAATTCTTTCGCTAAAGACTGTACTGCTTTCTTTCTTAATACATATTTTCCGTCATGTATATCAACTAACTTCGCTGCACGTAACAATTTCAAATGATGGTGTACAGTCGATTTACCAAGCTGTAATCTTTCCGTTATTTCCTGTAATGTACGTTCTTTTTCAAATAACATTTTTACAATTCGCAATCTCGCCTCATCCCCAAGAGCCTTATGTTTTTGAACTAAAAAATAATTCGGTTCATACGGATCTTCAGGATGAATGCTTTCATTCGCAACTGGATAATGAAATACTTTCGTATCATCAATATCCGCTTCAATATTCCACGGTCTGTACGTCATTTGCGGAATAAGAAGTACGTGATGAACACTTGGCTCTGGCATATAGTTCACTCCCCCAGTCGCCCACTCGACAAACTCTTCCGGCTTCATCTTTTTATTCATTTCATTTTTCGCTTCATAATCTCGTTTTAATATAGAAAGTATTTGTTCTTCCTCTCTTTTAATAACACTCTCATACCAACCTGTCATAACAGCGATTAAATGCGATTTCAGCACTTGTACATCTACATTACATATAAAGCTAATATAAGTAGAAAAAAACTGATGATTATCTGTTAGTTCCTTTAGTTCGTGTATTGCACATACAACTCCCGTTGCAGCTAAACGTCTTTTCTCTTCATACTTCTCTCCTAAAAACGGTAAACATATAAATTTCAAATCTTCTTCTGAAAATGAATCAATTTTAAAATTAAACTGCGATAAATCTTGAAAATCCTCTTCATACAATAACTGGAGTAATGCTTTCCACGTATTATGTTCTTCTACAAACTGTAAGTGTTCTCTCATTTCTTCTGTTAATGCTTTCTTAATTTCTTCCCATTCACTTTGAGTTTTTTCAAGAGTATCAATTAACCTTTTATGAGTAATCGCTGCAATGCCAAGTGCACATTCGAAAAGTATCGAATATTTCACCTGAACGTTGTATGTTTCCCTTTTTCTGCTCGTTATGTGATAGACCTCCATTTTTATCCCCTCCTTGTTTGCTATATAACATATTCTATTTTCATCGAATTTTACCTTCTATATTTTTAGAACCGTTTTGCAACTTTAAAAAAACTTTAATCAATGAGCAAACAGAAAAAGGTTTATACTCTTTTCATTCTGACTCAATGAAAGCCTTGATTATTAAATATCATATTAAAAATGAGATTTTTTAATGGCTCAATTATACGTTGTATTTCACTCTCTTGTTCAACTATAGAGAAGGTTTATTGAAGAGAAAAGCGAACGCTTCAAGTACATGATGCCTTACAATCTTCATTAACCGCCCTTCAAGAAGCAGAACTAGATCAACTAAGTCCTTCTCTACCAGTTTGGCGACAATATATGAATATCCTTTTGCATGATGCTTATCATACAGGACAAATTATACAGCTTCGGAAACTTCAAGGTTCATGGCCAACTCACCGTTCTTATTTATAAAGTGAAATTTTAATCAGCTCTTACCAATCGGGATTTTGCGGGCAGCCCATCCCCACTTCACTTCTTTGCTTTCCCTGAATTTTGAGGTAAAAGTCTTACTGCCCGTTAATCCGGGATAAACGATGTTTAAAATCGCATACGTTTAATATCCAACAAAACAATTGAAAACAACTAATTGTTCGATAATTACTGCGATTGCTCAAAATAAAGCAAATTAAAATACATTGATTCCTAACATAACTTACATGCTTCATAACTTCTAATCATAATCCAAATTTGGAAGAATAGATGCTTTTTTATATACAAATAATAAGCCTCAAGGAGTTGTTGACATGCATTTCATATTGAATATGTTAGGGATTTTCGTTGTCATATTAATCGTTTTCTTATGTTCGCCTAATAAAAAACATATAAAATGGAGACCAATTGTAATTCTCATCCTATTGGAGCTTTTTATTACGTGGTTTATGTTAGGCACAAAGCTCGGCAGTATTATCATTAATAAAATTGCGTCATTTTTCAGTTGGCTACTAGCATGTGCGAATGAAGGTATTCGATTTGCATTTCCTTCAGCTATGGAAAGTCAGCACATTGATTTCTTCTTTAGTGCGTTACTTCCTATCATTTTTGTTATTACTTTTTTCGATATTCTTTCTTATTTCGGAATCTTAACTTGGATTATTGATAAAGTAGGTGCAGTTATTTCAAAGATTTCTCGTTTACCAAAGTTAGAAAGTTTCTTTTCGATTCAAATGATGTTTTTAGGAAACACCGAAGCACTTGCGGTTGTTCGTGATCAATTATCTGTTTTAAAAGAAAATCGATTATTAACTTTTGGAATTATGAGTATGAGTAGCGTTAGCGGATCCATTCTTGGTGCTTATTTATCAATGGTTCCAGCAACATATATTTTCAGCGCAATCCCATTAAACTGTATTAACGCATTAATTTTAGCCAATGTATTAAATCCTGTGGAAGTTTCGAAAGAAGAAGACGTTGTTTACACACCTTCAAAACATGAAAAAAAGGATTTCTTTTCTACTATTTCAAACAGTATGTTAGTTGGGATGAATATGGTTATCGTTATTTTAGCTATGGTAATTGGTTATGTAGCTTTAACAGCATGTTTAAATGGGATTTTAGGATTTTTTGTAACGGGGTTAACAATTCAAAAAATCTTCTCCATTATCTTTAGTCCTTTTGCATTTTTACTCGGTTTATCAGGCAGTGATGCTATGTATGTAGCTGAATTAATGGGGATCAAAATAACGACGAATGAATTTGTTGCAATGATGGATTTAAAATCAAACTTAAAGTCGCTACAACCGCATACGGTTGCGGTTGCAACGACATTTCTAGCTTCTTTTGCTAACTTTAGTACAGTAGGTATGATTTACGGAACTTACAATTCATTATTTGGCGGAGAAAAATCATCAGTCATCGGTAAAAATGTTTGGAAGCTTCTTGTTAGCGGGATGGCTGTTTCTTTATTAAGTGCTATGCTCGTTGGGCTATTTGTATGGTAAATAATTTTTATAATAAAAGACACCCAAGCCAATTGAGTGTCTTTTATTATTATTTTCGAATTTGCCCATTTCCACGAATCACATATTTTGTAGAAGTTAATGCTGGAAGCCCCATTGGTCCTCTTACGTGTAACTTTTGTGTACTGATACCAATTTCCGCTCCGAATCCAAATTCGGATCCATCTGTAAAACGAGTCGATGCATTATGATAAAGTGCCGCGGCATCTACAGAAGTAAAAAACTTGCTGACGTTTTCCTCGTTTTCAGTAATAATCGCTTCAGAATGCATAGATCCATACGTATTTATATGATGAATCGCTTCTTCAACAGTGGAAACCACTTTCACTGCTAGTGTGAGAGATAAAAACTCAGTTTCCCAGTCTTCTTCTGTCGCAAGTAAGATAGAAGGATCAATCGCCACTGCTTTATTATCACCACGTAGCTCCACTCCTCTTTCCTTCAAGGAAGAAAACAACTCGCTACCATATTGCTCTGCCCAATTCTCATGAAGTACAATCGTCTCAATTGCATTACATACAGATGGACGCTGCGTTTTTGCGTTTATAATAATATTAAACGCCATTTGTTTATCTGCTGTTTCATCAATGAATATATGACAATTTCCCGCACCTGTTTCAAGTACTGGAACAGACGCTTCTCTCACTACTGTATCAATTAATTGTTTACCGCCTCTTGGTATAAGAACATCCAAGTACTCGTTCAATGTAAACAACTGTTTTGCACTATCTCTCGTTGTATCTTCTATGAGCTGTACACTTTCTGAAGGCAAGCTAGTTTGCTTAAGCGCCCGGTGAATAACGCTAACGATAGCTTTGTTAGAATGTATAGCAGAAGAACTACCACGTAGTATTACTGCGTTTCCTGTTTTTAAACAAATTGTAGCAGCATCAACAGTTACATTCGGTCTTGCCTCATAAATCATTCCGACAACACCAAGTGGTACGCGCATCTCCTGAATAGATAGTCCATTTGGTCGTTCCCATGCACTTACACATTCTCCAATAGGATCACGTAATTCAATTAACTGCTTAATACCCTCTGTCATATCAACAATTCGTTGTTCATTCAGCAAAAGGCGATCAAGGAGTGAATGAGAAAATCCTTTCTCCTTACCTTCTTCAATATCCCGTTTGTTTTCTTCTAAAATATAAGCTGTTTCTACTATCAGCTGATTAGCAATTGCAGCAAGTGCTTCATTTTTTTGATCTGTAGTTTTAAGCACAAGTTCTCTAGCAACCTCTTTTGCTTTTATCCCCTTTGCCAACACTTCATTCATTTTTATTTCCTCCTTTTTAAAGTGAAACCCAATGATCCCTATGGATGACTTCATAACTATGTCTCTCGCCTCTTACTTGAATATCTTGGCTTTGCATACCTTTTACATCTCTTAGTTCCTCTGCACTATATGTGCATTGTCCTTTTCCTATTACGCGCCCTTGTTGCGTTACAACCTCTACAACTTCACCCACTTGGAAAAATCCTGATACATTCGTAACACCAGCTGGAAGTAAACTCTTCCCATGCTGAATGATGGCAGTAGCTGCCCCAGCATCTACTTCAATTTGTCCGCTAACAAGCGAATGCAAGGCAATCCATTGCTTGTTCATCTTCATTTCTTTTTGAGGAGCATTACCAACATACGTTCCATCACCCTTACCCTTCAAAACATCTACAAACTTTTCCTGTCCACGTCCTGTTCCGATAAATACACTCACACCAAGAGAGAGTGCTGTCTTTGCAGCATCGATTTTTGATTTCATACCGCCAGTCCCAAGTTTTGAGCCTGCATCTCCTGCAAGAGAAGAAATTTCTTCCGTAACTTCAGGAAGAAAATAATATTTTTTTGCATCCGCATTTTTCTGAGGATTTTTGTCATATAACCCGTTCACATCCGTAAAGATCATAAGCATATCCGCCGAAACAAGCCCGCTTACTAAAGCTGACAGCATATCATTATCACCGAACGTTAGCTCCTCTAAAGAGATGGAATCATTTTCATTAATAATTGGAAGAGCGGAACGGTTTAATAATTCTCCTAACGTAGCGTAAGCATTACTATATTGTTCTTTTCTAGAAAAATCACTTCTCGTCAGCAAAAGTTGCGCAGTAACGATGCCATATTTACGGAATTCCTCCGTGTACGCCTGCATTAACAAACTTTGTCCGACAGCTGCTGCAGCCTGTTTCCCTTTAATCGTTACAGGTCTGCTAGGATATCCTAGCGCTGAAAAACCTGCAGCGACGGCTCCAGATGTAATTAACACAACCTCGTGCCCATCTTCTTTCAACCGAGCCAATGCGGCAACGTGATCTGAAAGCTGTTCTGTAGAGATGCCTCCATGACTATCTGCCAAGGAACTACTCCCAATCTTTACAACGATTCGTTGTTTTTTCACTTTTTTATCCCCCAAGTCTAAAATCAAAGTTTTTTTATAAATTACACTTCATTCACTTTGTAACTATATCTATTCTCATCAATGCTGCACTGAAGTATTTAAGAGCAAAATAAAAATGACCGCTTCGCCCTTAATAAAATAAAAAGGACGAAACGGTCATTGTTCCGCGGTACCACCTTAATTGATATACATAGATATCCACTTGGTGCCTATAACGCAGGCGAACGCCTAAACTTTCATTTAAGACTCAGGGATAGGTTCGATATATTCTATACGAGGAATCTTTCAGCCGGTGAATTCCACTCTCTTTCGCAAGAAGACATATGTACTAATTCCCTTCAACGATTTTCAATCTAATTTTTTTATATTATGCGATATAGTTCGATTCGGTGTCAAGAGGTATTTTTAAAAATAAATAGAGCCACAAGTTATTTGTATGAAATTATCGCCCTACTGAATGAAAATACAAAATGATATAAGTTTAACTCATATTCATAAACATAAAACCTTACATTATAGTGTATATATTTACATAATGTCGAATATAATTAATTTTTGTCTTTTAGTGTTGCAAAAAGGAATATATTCTCTTAGAATGTTTCTTTATATTGCACAGGGATGTTATTCTTATTCTAAGAAAATAATATCAAACCGATATAATTGATTATAAAAGGAGCAAGATTGAGTTATTATGGATAAACAAATTGGATTCATCGGTTGCGGAAATATGGGAATGGCTATGATTGGCGGAATGATAAACAAAAATATAGTGTCTTCAAATCAAATTATTTGTTCAGATTTAAACACTGCTAATTTAAAAAATGCTAGTGAAAAATATGGGCTAACTACAACTACCGACAACAATAAAGTAGCTAAAAATGCTGATATTTTAATTTTATCAATCAAACCAGACCTATATTCATCAATAATTAATGAAATAAAAGAAGTAATCAAAAACGATGCTATCATCGTTACGATCGCTGCTGGAAAAAGTATTGAAAGTACTGAAAATGCCTTTAATAAAAAAGTAAAGGTTGTAAGAGTAATGCCTAATACTCCTGCTCTTGTTGGAGAAGGAATGTCTGCATTATGCCCTAATGAAATGGTGACAGAAAAAGATTTAGAAGATGTACTAAACATTTTCAATAGTTTTGGTCAAACAGAGATCGTAAGTGAAAAATTAATGGATGTTGTCACATCCGTAAGTGGTTCTGCACCAGCTTATGTATATATGATTATAGAAGCGATGGCAGATGCTGCTGTACTAGATGGTATGCCAAGAAATCAAGCATATAAATTCGCTGCTCAAGCTGTGTTAGGCTCTGCAAAAATGGTACTAGAAACAGGAATACATCCAGGTGAATTGAAAGATATGGTTTGTTCTCCTGGCGGAACGACAATAGAAGCTGTAGCAACATTAGAGGAAAAAGGATTACGAACAGCGATTATTTCAGCTATGCAGCGTTGTACGCAAAAGTCTGTTGAACTATCTGGTCAAACTAAAAAATAAAACTATAAAAGAGATTACGTTAGCTATGAATTCACATAATTTTAATTAAAAATTCACTACATGATAAACGGCCAAACTCATATAAAATTGAGCTTGGCCGTTCTACTTTTTAATTATATTAAAATAATTTGATTTGACTCTTCTTTAAAGGTTCTGTTTTATCCCTTACCTATTCCCTACTATGATTGTGTAATTTTATTAGAAACTAATAATTTTTTAATGCATTTCGGTAACATATCTAATAGTGTTTCAAATGCGTAGTTTACATCTAGACGTTCTGTCCATTGATGTGCATCTTTTCCTACCGGTCCCATATTTAATACTGGAACATCAAACTCTTCTAATTCCTGAAGCGGAATTGAATAGCCTTTATCCCATAATGGCATATTGTCTACAAGCGAACTCATTGAATCCAGTGGATACTGCAAGCCTACATAGCTTAAATCTGAAATCCCCCCAAAATAATTTTGGTTTTCAAATGTAATTTTATGATTGTAATGTGCATACTTTTCCATTTCTACAACTACCTCTTTTATTAAAGGATTGTTGCGTGAACTCACAGCTGGATAGTACGGCGGAGCGAAGAAAAGTACAATCATCGGTGCCTTTTCTTTACATAAAATCGCTAATTTATCTACTAAATCAATCGTTACCGCACGATCATCCTTATCTCCTCTATTTTTTATAATATTAGATTGAATATGATCTATTTTTTCTCGTCCATGTTGCTCAATTGCATATGTGATAAGCTCTTCATAAGTTAATACATTTACTTTGAGATTAGGTGGTATAAATGGATTATATTTAGAAAAACGATATGCATGTTTTTCATACGACTCTTCTATTTTCTCTGCTACTTTCGTTACTTTTTGACGTAACAATGAAACTACATCTGTCATTGATTTTTCTAATAAAAACAAATTAAATAATGTAACTGCACGATGCGGAATTTGTACAGAATAATCCTCCTTTAAGTCCCTTTGAAGTAAGTTAGTTGGCGGAGGACTCGCTTCCCCTTCTACAATATCACAAAGGTCTGTGTTTAACTCTAATTCTGCTGTTATTAATGAAGCCATATAACTCCCATTTAAGCCTGCAAAAGGTTCACCTACATGTGTCTCTTTTCCATAGCAAAGAAAACCAGGTAACACTTTACCAATAGAGCCAGTGTAAATATACTTATTTTGGTCACCAGGATGTCTTGAAAACATAGGCTCTGAGTTTAAGACCGTTTTATAATCTAAATTATGCTCTCTAGCTAAATCTAACAGTCTCGGAACAGCGGCCCTCATCCCTACAGAATTCACTTCTTCATCTGGTACAGCCAATAAAAGAACATTCCCATCGAATCTTCCTTCACATGCTTGTTCAATCATTGCCATTTGTAATGCTAGACCGCATTTCATATCCATTGTTCCTCTACCAAACAGCCATTCCCCATGTTCTATATCTTCACGCACATGGTCTGGAAGTTCATCTTTATGAGAATAAAACATAGATGTTAACTTTTTAGGATTAAATGCATCTTCTTTCCACACTCCGTAATCTTGTACATCTACAACATCAAAGTGACTTACTAGAATTACAGTATTTTTTGTACTATCTTTTTTCTTTACTAGTGCTGTAACAAAATATCGTCCGTCCCCTGTCGGATTTTTTTGCACATGGTGCGGGTTTTCTTTGAAGTACTGTAAATCAGATAATTGCTCCACAACAAAGTCTGGCAATATCACTTCAGCCTCTGTACCTGTAATACTAGGAATTTCAACAAGACTGCTTAATAATTGAATCAATTGTTCTTTTGATTGCCACTTTGACATATAAATCCCCCTATTTTTCCGCATTATGAAAACGAATTCCAATATATGAATAAAAAATGACGACAGCTATCAAAATTATAGTTCTGATGTACTGCCGATTTTTATTGATATTTCATGAGCTGCTTGTTTTACCTTGCTAATAAGAAAAGATAGTCGATCATCATTAATACGATGACTAATTAACCCAACACTTAATGCTCCTACTACTTTATGATTAAATCCGATAATAGGTGCAGCTACTGAAGCTGTCCCTTCTGTTTTTTCACCATAACTGACAGCATATCCTTCATTTTTTATTTGCTTTATTTGATTAAGAAGAATTTGCTTTTGTTCTGGTAATGAAGGAAGTAAATACTCTACAATATGTTCCATTTCATTCGTTTTCATATTGGCAAGCATCGTTTTATTTGCAGCACCAATTGAAAGTGGAATTTGTTCTCCTAGATTATCAATAACTCGAATTTTTAAAGGACTATCAATTCTTTCAATGATAATAGAATGTGTTCCGTTTGGAATATTCAAATAGACACTTTCTTCCACTTCAGCAGCCAAACGTTTCATCACTTCTCTTGCAACAGATCTATAGTCTACCTTCTCCAATTGACGCAACCCTATTTCCATCCACATTGGTCCAATTTTGTACTGTTTTGTCTCTGAAATTTGTGTAACTAACCCATGCTCCATTAGAGAGTTAAGTAATCTATGTACTGTACTAACCGGGAGATGTGTTCCATCAGCTATATCAGAAATAGCCCAATACTCTTTTTCATTTGTAGAATTCAATAATTTAATAATACTTATCGCTCGATCAATGGACTGTACCATAACTCGCCTCAACTTTACTCGTAATATGTTAGTACGCTTAATTAACTATCAATTTAGCAAACATTCGAAATGAAATCAATCTATTTATTTAATTTTCTAACAATAAAAACATATCACTAACAACGAATTGAAAACGCAAACAAAAAAATATTGACTTTTCTTTTTAATTATCTGAAAATTATAACAAGATTTCACATCACGGAATACATTCCATAATACGGAAAAACATCAAACTTTATTCTATCAACTACGAAAGTGAGGAAAACAATGGCGCAAGTAAACAATACAAACAATGAATTAAAACGTACGATGAAAAGTAGACACTTATTCATGATTGCACTCGGTGGTGTGATTGGAACGGGGTTATTTAACGGATCTGGCTTTATTATAAGTCAAGCTGGACCTGGTGGATCCGTACTTGCCTTTATGGCCGGTGGATTATTAATGTATTTCGTTATGCTATGTCTTGGTGAACTCGCTGTAGCCATGCCTGTTTCGGGTTCTTTCCAGGAATATGCCACTAAATTCATCAATCCTGCAACTGGCTTTACAATCGGATGGTTGTATTGGTTAAGCTGGGCGAATACGACCGGTCTTGAATTTACAACTGCCGGTATTACAATGCAGCGCTGGTTTCCTGATATTCCTGTTTGGGTTTGGTGTTTAATATTTGGCGTTACAATCTTTACTATTAACGCATTATCTGCTCGTAGTTATGCAGAAACAGAATTTTGGTTTTCAAGTATAAAAGTATCTGCCATTATAGCTTTTATAATTCTTGGTGGCGCCGCTATGTTCGGCTTTATTGATTTAAAAGGCGACGAACCAGCTCCACTTCTTTCAAATTTCGTAAATCATGGTGGTTTATTTCCGAATGGACTTGCAGCTATTCTATTAACAATGGTTACAGTCAATTATTCCTTCCAAGGTACAGAGCTTGTCGGAATCGCAGCAGGTGAAAGCGAAGATCCAGCAAAAACTTTACCTCGTTCTATTAGAAATATTATATGGCGCACAATGTTTTTCTTCGTCTTAGCAATCTTTGTTCTTGTTGCTTTAATTCCTTGGGAAGAAGCAGGACTCACAAAGAGCCCATTCGTTGCTGTTTTTGATAATATCGGTATTCCATATGCAGCTGATATTATGAACTTTGTTATTCTTACTGCTGTTCTTTCTGTTGCAAACTCAGGACTATACGCTGCTACTCGCATGCTTTGGTCTTTATCAAAAAACGAAATGGCTCCAGCATTTTTAAAGAAATTATCATCACGTGGGATTCCTCTCAACGCTTTAATCATGACAATAGCTATTTCTGCTTTTTCTCTTTTAACAAGCGTCGTAGCTGCTGAAACGGTTTACTTATGGTTAATTTCCATTTCTGGAGTCATAACAATTATTGTTTGGATGTCAATTTGTGTTTCTCAATTCTTTTTCCGCAAACACTATTTAGCTGAAGGTGGAAAATTAGACGATTTGAAGTTCAGAACTCCACTCTATCCCCTTGTACCAATTCTTGGTTTTGGATTGTATGGCATTATATTAGTAAGTCTTATCTTTATCCCAGATCAAAGACTAGGCATTTATTGTACTGTACCATTTATCATCTTTTGCTATACCTACTATCACTTTAAAGTTAAGAAAAGAATTGCAACTAACACTCAAAGTGAAACTAAAATTAGCGAAACTTCGTAATATTGTACGATACAAAAAAGACAACACGTGGCGTTTCACTTCATGTGTTGTCTTTTTTTATTATTTAAATATGAGTTCACCTGAATTTAATGGATTTTTCTCTTCTCCTACAAAAGTAGTAAAATTTTCATTTGAACTTGCTACCTCAGTTGGATTTATCGTATTTCAATTTCGATATAATAATAAATAGGTATATCAGATATAGCTGTACATTATTAGAATTACATTCATTACTCAACTGGTAGTTACCAAGAAAGAAAGGAATGATCATAATGATACAGAACATATACGAGACTCATTTACATGTAAGAAATTTAGAAAAAGCGATAAATTTCTATCAAAACAAGCTAGGATTAACGTTAGCAAGAAAACTCTCCAAAAGAAGAGTGGCTTTCTTTTGGGTCGGAGAAAATAAAAAACAAATGCTTGGACTATGGGAAGTAAATAATATCGAAGACTTTGAGCTGAGACATTTTGCTTTTGGTGTAAATTTAGAGTTTTTAATGACTTCTAAAGCGTGGTTAGAGGAGCGTGGAATAGAAGTGATAGGAAGTCAAGGAAAAGGAAATCAAGAGCCAATTGTCCAAAGGTGGATGCCCGCTGCAAGTGTATACTTTCTAGATTGTGATAGAAATAAATTAGAATTCATTTCTATGTTACATGACAATCCAGATGAATTAGAATATGCATCCTATTTAAGTGTATGGAATGCGGAACACCAAGAAAAATGAATGAAATTTCCGTTCAAGTCTTTTCTAATTTTTTAGATATACTGTTGTACGATCCCCCTTTTGCTATTAATTTTCGTCGGATTTATGAACAGTTATCGTAATGGAACATTCATGATAACTCCACTTGTTAACATAATGCATTTATTGTCATCTTGTATTTGTACTTACGTACTAGCAATTCCTAATCTGCTTCCATTACAATTTGAAACATTTAATTTTTCTTCTTATCTGGCATCTAATCTTTAAACAAAAACTCCCCTTAAATCGAAAATGATTAAGGGGAGTTTTATATACGATGCAATTATAGTTCAGATTTCACCCGAACAGAAACATTATTTTTAATTATATTTTTGACATCTTTAAAGCTAACAAAATTGTTACTTTTCTCATCCCAAAGACGGAAACGGAGTGAACGCAAGCTTGTAGCAAGCGTAATTGTTGGTACATTTTTTAAAGGAAGGGTATTGTTGTGTGCCTCTTCTAGTTTATAGTTAGGTACTCTTGGACTTAAATGGTGAACATGATGAAATCCAATATTACCCGTTAGAAATTGCAAAATTTTTGGAAGTTTATAAAAAGAACTTCCCTCCACTGCCGCTTTCACATATTCCCATTCTTTATCTTCTTCAAAATAAGAATCCTCGAATGTGTGCTGTACGTAAAACAGCCAAATCCCTATTGAACCTGCTATTAAAAATATAGAACCATGTACTAAAAGAAACGATTGCCATCCAATTGCCCAGCAAAGCATTCCTACAATAGCAACGATTAAAATATTCGTTAAATAAGTGTTCATACGTTCTTTTTTTCTAGCACCTTTTCGGTTAAATCTATTTTTAAGCAAGAAAACATAAATCGGGCCTAACCCAAACATAACGAATGGATTGCGATATAAACGATATGCTAAACGGAGTCTAAATGGTGCTGCTACATATTCATCTACTGTAAGCGTCCAAATATCCCCTGTACCCCTCTTATCCAAATTACCACTCGTAGCGTGGTGAATAGAATGCTCATGCCCCCACTGATCAAATGGGAATAATGTTAAAACACCCATACACGTTCCAACTATTCTATTTGCACGTCGACTTTTAAAGAATGAATAATGGGTACAATCATGAAAAATAATGAAAATCCTTGTCATAAATCCAGCGGCTAACAGTGCTGGAACTAATGTTAACCAATAAGAAACTGACAAACTTTTATAAGCAAGGTACCATAAAATAATAAATGGCACGATTGTGTTGATCAGTTGCCAAACACTTTTTTTAATCGTTGATTTTTCAAAAGGAGCAACTTGTTTTTTTAAATTTTTAGTATTTTCTAAGGTCATTGTTCTAATTCCTTTCCTTTTTGTTGCTAATTCATATTATAGCACACTATTAGTATCAGGTGTTAAAAGTAGCTATAATAAATATTTTATACTATGAAAATCTCTTTTTTCTTACTCATTACTTACAAATTTCTTACGTCCAAAATAGCTTCTATAATTGGACAGACGGAGCATTTTATGTATCAAAGAAACTTCATATTTTTCCAATAAGTACATAAAAAACAGCGAGTTTTTTCACAAGAAGAAAAAAGCTGCAATCAGTCAGTTTCACCGACTTATCGCAGCTTCTCTTCTTTTCACCTTATTTTATCGATGAAGCCAAACTGCACCTGCAGACTTGTCTTCAGCTTGGCCTACCACTTCAAACTTCAGTCCTAGCTTCGGTAACTTACGTCCTGCATCAGGAATAACGCTGTTGATGTATTGCTTAGAATCATCAAATTTTGCCACTCCTGGTAATCCTTTATAATCAAAGATACCGCGTGTTGGTGAATTTACTTTCCATGCTGGTGTTTGATCAAATGAGAATGCCGCATCGGCAATTTGATAACGCGTACTGCTCTTCACAGTAGGTTGTCCGTTTAATGTCCCTATAATTGCCTCTGGATGAGAATCTACTACTCCTAAGAACCCTTCACCTGGATGAACGCCTACCCAGTTATCTGTAAAGCTTTGATCCGCATACCATACAACCATTCCTGTATTAAATACTGGGCCACGTGCATATTGTAACGCAGTGTCAGAACCAGCGTAATTTCTCCACTCTACATAGTAATTATGTTTTTTCTGTTCAAATCCGTTAGACACAGTAAAGCCTTTTAACGTCATTGCAGGCTGACCTTCTGCATCATCAGAGAAAACAACTTTTCCATCTACAGTTAAGGCTGCATTATCTAACGCAAATCCTTTATAAGCTACTGCAATATCTGTTAAGTACTCAAATTGCAGTTTTACTTTTTTTCCTTTGAATTGGCTTAAATCGTATGATTTATCAACCCACTTACCATCAGTTGTATCCGCGCCGCCTTTTATATCTTTTTCGCCCATTCTATCAATGCGTGTCTTCGTTCCATCTTCTGCAATCGCATATACGTCAAGGAAATCATACTTCGCTTCAAGTTCGTAAAATGCCTTATAATCGAACTTAGCATCCTTTGCATTTGTTAAGTCAAATACTGGTGTCTCAAGTGTTGTATGAATGTCATTTCCTTTTGTACTGTAATAGAACTTCTTACCAAACGCTGATTCGATATTTTTTATATCTTTGTCCGGCAAGTTAACACGAACAATTCCAGGTCGTTTAGATTTTGTAGTACTTTGATCTACATATGTTGCAACACCGATTCCTTTGCTAAGTTTGTCATAATCTACTTCAAGAATATTCGCCCAGTTCCCCTTCATATTCTTTTGGAAAAACTCTTTATTTTGTGGCGAGAAACTCGTTGGCTCTGTTCCTGCAATTTTTCCAGCCCAGCTACCACCACTCATAATAGACCATGACTCAACAGGTTCACCTTGTCCTGAGTACTTTGTATCATATTCATCTGGTAAGCCTAAATCATGGCCATACTCATGTGCAAACACACCAACTGCTCCGTCTTCAGGCTCGATTGTATAATCATATGCAGCCATCTTTCCGCCCCAGTTCGAAACAGAAGATTTCGTGCCATCAATTGCATATGGTTTTGAACCTAGTTTTGAACGATGTGACCAAATCGCATCATCTTTCAATTTACCGCCGCCAGCTTCTTGACCAACGCCAGCATGTACAACCATTAAATGATCAATAATACCATCTGGCTCATTTTTATTTCCATCACCATCTTGATCGTATTGATCAAATTGGTCATAGTCTGCTAAATTGATTCCTTTTGCTACCGCTGCTTTTAATGCTTCTTTCACAAAATCTTTTGGTCCTAAAGGCCCCTTGTTATCATGCCCAGTACCCGCATCAGCACCATAATCTGATGCTTTTCCTGGAACAGTAAGCCATTCTGTTACAGTCCCATCAACTGTATAGCTACCACCAGATTGTTCTTCATAATATTGCTTAAATGTGTTAATTTTCGATCCATCAAATAAAGTAAATGGTTCATCACCAAATAACATTTTTTGATAATGTTCACGATTAAAGTCCTTAGAATACATGTATCCTGGCTCTTGATCAATATTGTTATGCTTAAAATCGCTAAATTCTACAAGTAAAACAAGTACTTTATCTTTTCGAACAGCTCCATTGTATTCTTCTTGCTTCGCTGATGTAGTAGGTACTTTTCCATTTAATTTCCCAGGGTTCAATGCTGCACCTTGTCCAGCTACTGGGCCTACTTCAGGCTGCTGCGCCTGTTCATTTTCCCTCATTTTTGCATCTTTTACTTTTTTCATAAAGTCAGAGGCTTCTTGCGTAAGACTATCTCCTGTTAAGATTTCTTTCCCAGGGTTTTCCCCTTTCTTTTTCTCAACATATTTTTCGACAGCCTTTGAAGTCTCAGCTTGTGATGCAGATTGATCAATTACCCCCCGTTGTTTTAGCGCTTCAGCCAAACGCTCCTCCGGTATTAAGTGCTCATCTATTGGTAGAGATGATGTTGGTGTCTCAGCATACGCTGCGTGACCTCCAAAAGCAAACGTACTACTTAGTACTGCTGCTGTTGTTAATACCGCTAATGGTTTTAATTTCTTTTTCTTTTTCAATGTATTTCCTCCCCAGTGTCTGCAAATTATCGTTTTTTGCCGATAACAACATAATATTCGTTATAATACGAATATTCAATCTTTTTCAACAAATAAAATGTTGAGAAATATTTTTTTATGCAGGGTGA
>NZ_JBNLYC010000049.1:0-30414 GCF_050172015.1 Bacillus sp. GMa5/1
GTTATATTCTTTACTAGGTATTACTAAAAAACAAATTGGTACGATGTTATTTTGTGAAACATTAATAATGGGGGGCGTAGCTTTAATAGTTGGGATATTGATTGGCAGTATAAGTTTTAAGTTATTTTTAGAACTTCTAATGAGTTTGATGAAATTAAATGTGCCAATTACGTTCGAGTTATCTATAAAGGCCATAATAGACACAATTATTGTTTTTTTATCGATTCTATTATATACAGCTTGGAAAAACTCGCGCTTAATTTATCAATTTCCATTAATTGAAATGTTCCAAGCGAATCATAAAGGAGAGAGTATGCCAAAAGGATCTAAATATTTGGCATATATAGGTCTTATTTTAATTGGCTTTGGTTATGTTTTAGCATTCTTTTTTCGCGAAGTCGTAAAATTTGTGCAGAACCCTGAGGACCCTATGCGTCCGCTAATGGATCCTAAAATAATCCCGTTATGTATTTTGATTGCGATTGTTCTTGCAACCTACTGTCTATTCACGTCTTATACAGTTATTGTATTAAAGAAAATTAAAAGTAAGAGCAATATCTATTTTAACGGTATGAATATACTAAATATTTCACAGTTGTTATATCGAGTAAAAGGAAATGCCAAATTACTTGCGACTATTGCTATCTTAAGTGCCACAGCTTTAACGGCAGTTAGTACAGTTGTATCAGGATATTATGTAGGGCAATCTGAAACAAATGAAGATTTTATGCAACTGTATGGAGTTACATTATTTATTGGAAGCTTTTTAGGAATTATATTTGTACTAGCAACTGGTTCTATTATTTATTATAAACAACTATCTGAAGCACATGCTAATCAGAAATACTATGAGGTTCTTCGTAAGATAGGTGTTACGAAAAAAGAAGTAAGAAAGTCAATTTCGAAACAAGTTAGCTTTAGTTTTATTTCACCTATAATAGTCGGACTTACTCATAGCTTATTTGCTTTACCAATAATAAACAACATGCCTATATACAGTATTATGATTCCTATTTCCATTAGTTCTATTGCATATTGCATAATCTATTTTGGATATTATATATTAACTGTTAATTCGTATTTTAGAATTGTGTATAAATAATAAATTCTTTTGATATTGCGTAATAAAATTAGGAAATACAACCTATCAAGTTCTAAAGAATAATGAAATGAACAAAAGCCGATACCCTTAACGTGTAGGGAATCGGTTTTTTCTATATGGGGTACCGCCACATCGCTATCAAGCTAAGAAAACAAAATTCCTCCTAAAATGAAAAAATAAGCTATTCTTTCTGTAGAATCGTAGGAAAGGATGGCGTTTTTTAATTTTTATAGATACTTTGTGGTAACCTCAAGTAGGAGGATTTAGCACAGTCAAATAATAATATCTTTTGTCTAGAAAGGAGAATGTTTTTTGAAATATAAATTAAGAAAAAAATTAAGCGTGTTTTTTATAGGAGTACTAGTACTAATCGCTTCTATTTTCGTTTATTATAAGTTTTTAACACCTTCAGCAGATATTCAACAATACAAGGCATATTATGCTCCAAAAACAACACAAAAAGTATTGAATCACGGTGAGGTAAAGGTCACATTCTTAGGAACATCATCTTTACTATTTGATGATGGAAATACGCAAGTAATGATTGATGGTTTTATTTCTAGGCCATCCTTACCAAAAATATTGTTCAGCAATATAAAAACAGATGAAGATACTGTGGATAAAATTTTTAATCAAATAGGGGCTGATAATAATAAACTTAAGGGATTATTTATTGCACATACACATTATGATCATGCGTTTGATTTAGCTTATATAGCTAAACGAACTGGAACACATGTATATGGTTCAGAGTCAGCAATTAACATAGGTATTGGTGGTGATATAAATAAGAACCAGATGTCTGTATATGAAGTAAATAGGGCTATGAAGTTTGGTGATTTTACTGTTACTGTCCTTCCATCGAAACATTCACTAACCTTTGATGAAGGAGAAAAAATAAAAAAGCCACTTAAACAACCAGCTAAAGCACTAGACTATCATGAAGACTCTTCATATGATTACTTGATTACGTATAATAATAAAACTTTCCTTGTTAAACCAAGTGCTAACTATATAGAAGGTGTATTAGATGATATTCGAGCTGATGTCCTGTTTTTAGGAATAGGGGGATTAGGAAAGCAGGAAAGTGCTTTCCTAAATATGTATTACGAGCAAACTGTACGAAAAGTACAACCGAAGCTTGTTATTCCAATACATTGGGACGATTTCACCAAACCATTGACAGATACTCTTGAAGCAATGCCTAAATATGCGGACAATACTAAAAATGGATTAGATTTTATAATTCAAAGGACAAAAGCAGATAAAATTGATCTTCAAATACTACAAGGTGTTAGAAGTATTTACTTCTAAAAAAGGATCCACCACACCTCTATCAAGTTAAGAAACATAAAAAAACGATAATAATGAAATTCCGTGCTAAAAAAGCTACAAAATTTTCGTTTAGGGGCAATCTGTTCTGTTAGCTTGATGGCGATGTGTCTGTACCCCTATATCATCTTTCAGATCTTCCGTTCGTTGTAATGAGCGATAAAATATGGAACGGGGTAACTCTAATACGTTACGCAATTCTTTTACTGTTATTTTTGTTTGTACATTTTTCCATAAAGTAACTACAGTTTCTGATTTCAGCCCCTTTCGATTTCCAGATACTTTCCCCATACAAGTAATTTTGTTTTAGGTGTTTATTTTCTATACGTAGCTATTCTAATTCACTGAGCTCTTTTGGTCTTTTTCCATAAGAATATTGTTTTCCTACAGGTTGTGGAAACCGATACGTTTGATCTGTACGATATCATTTCATTTCATCTATGTCTTAATTTGGGAAACATTTTTAATTCCGAGTTTCTCCATAATGGTCCGATTGGAATACCCATCCTTTTTCATTTCAATCACTTTCCACTTTACTTCTTCTGGGTAATGAACTCTTATTTTTTTCATGTACCACTATTCGGGTTCACTTCAACGGTAAGTTTTTTTTGTTTTATAAGCTTAACCCAAACCGTTTTAATTCAATAAAAATCCCCTCTAATTGCTTTCCTTTATCCGTTAATGTGTACTCTACACGAGGCGGAACTTCTGGATATACTTTTCTCGTTATAATGCCTTGAGACTCTAATTCTTTTAATCGAAGCGATAATGTTTTTGGACTAATACCATCCATTGATTTTTGTAAATCACTAAAGCGTAATGTTCCTTCGATAAGAAGATCACGAATGATTAAAAACGTCCATTTTGTACTAATTACATCAAGCGTTTTAGCGATAGGACAAGGTATGCCCGGTAAACCTTTCGTTAATTCAACTGGATTTATATCGTTCATGGAACTAGCCTCCATAAAATTTTTTTGGATGAATTTGCTTTATAGTATCACAAAACTATACTTTTGGTAACTATATGAAAAAAATATCACTACTTCCATAAAGGAAGTTAGTGCATATACAATAGCAATACGAAACAAAAAGGATTTATATAAGGAGGTGGTGATTTCCATGGGGATAAAAAAGTTATTTGGATTTCTTAGTTTGTTTGTTATTTGTATTGTGCTTGTAGCATGTGGTGTGGAACAAAAAACTGAAGTTCAGTTATTAAAAGAAATGCCAAAGCCAAAAGCAATGACAATTGATCCCTCACTAAGTAAAAAAGAAGCGACAGAAATGGTTCATGCGGCGCAGCGTTTTTATGCATTTTGGGATACAGGTAAGGAGGAACTTATTCCGCAGACTGTTACTAAAGATTTCTTCGATAATACATTGCCGAAAGGGCGACCACAAGGCATTGAAGGATTAAAGTTTGCAGCGCAAAATTTTCGTAAAGTTGTGCCTGATATACATTGCGAGATTGAAGACTTATTAGTTGTTGGTGATAAAGTAACAGCCCGTCTTTCTTTTACAGGAACGCATAATGGTAAGAAAATTAATTTTTTTGCAATTGATATTTTACATGTGAAAGACGGAAAGATAACGGAAGATTGGCATTTAGAAGATAATCTTACACTACAGCAGCAACTCGGCTTAATAGCTGAAGAGTAGATCATATAGGGGAGAGAAAAGCGATGAAAAATATATTTATTATAAATGGACATGAAAAATACGGTACAAAGGAAGGACGATTAAATAAAACGTTAGTAGATTATATGGTTACTGTATTAGGCGAGAATCATCATGTGAAAACAACAACGATTCAAGATGGTTACAATATTAAAGAAGAACAAGATAAATTTTTATGGGCCGATGTTGTTATTTATCAAACACCAATTTACTGGTTTAGTGTTCCAGGCTTATTTAAAACGTATATGGATGAAGTATATGAATACGGTTTGTTCTTTAAAGGTGCAGATGAATATGGAACAGGTGGTTTATTAAAAGAGAAAGAGTATATGTTCTCTACAACTTGGAATGCACCTAAAAAAGCATTTGGAGATAAGACGAAGTTCTTTGAAGGAGAAAGTTTAGAATCAGCGCTTAGTCATTTACATCGCGTGCAAAAGTTTCTCGGTATGAGTCCGTTAAAGAGTTTTGCTTGTTATGATGTGGTGAAGAATCCGGATATAGAGAAGTTTTTAGTGAACTTGAAAGATCACTTAGATGGAGTAATTAAATAATAGTATGTGAAGAAGGTACTGCTAAGGATGTAGTACCTTCTCCTTTTATAATGACTCACATTTTAAGACATGGATGGCTGTATCCATAACTTTGCAAAATTTGCCCAACCAAATGAATCAATGGTTACGTTTTTTAAAGAAGAAGGGTATGTTTTTCTTTTTAAAACGTGATAGTTAAATAAAATGATGTGTTCTGCTTGTAAAAACTCTTCAATCTCATACATGAGTTCATAACGCTTTTCTTTATTTTCTTCTAGTAAAAATGTATCTAGTAAACAGTTAATTTGTTTTTCGTAGTGCGGGTCCATGAACCGATTTACGAAGCAACTTTTATTTTTAAATACATTTAAGAATGCAATTTCATGATTGGCAGCAAAGACTTCTCCCATGAAAATAATATCAGCATGTTTATCAATAGAGCGATTCATATAATCTGAAACGGGAAATGGGTGAAGCTCTACTTGTATACCTAAACTTGCACATCGTTCTTTTAAGAAATATGCATCATTTGCACTATCTTTAAATGCGAAGAAGTAAATATGTATCGTTTCTCCATTATATGTACTCTTTTTCAAATACTCTTTTGCCTTTTCTAAAGAGTAGGATCTTCTTGTTGCAAGGCGGCTTCTATCAGGGAAAAAGCTTGATGCAGCAATTGTCCGTCTACCCTCTATGTTACGAAGTATCATTTCAACATCATATAGTTCTCTCCAAGCTTTTCGAAAGTAAATGTCGTGATGAGGACCAGGTTTTGTAAAGTTGAAGCTAGCATAAATACAACCTATTTCTTCTATTTGTATATCATGCCTTTCATTTTCCTCTTCGTTTGGTAGTTCATAATCAGCATCTATTTGCACATGGTCAGGAATACCCCAAAATTCAATACGGTCTAATAATGCGCGCTCTTTAAAATAATGGGTGAACGCTTCGAGTACGATATTATCTTCAGAGTAATGAGCAAGTTTGAAAGGTCCAGTACCTATATAATGATGATTTTGAATACTCGTATCACGCGGTAAAATTGCGAGCTGCATTGAACTTACATAGTGTAAGAAAAATAAATTTGGTTTCGCTAAATGGAATCGAATTTGTAGTGGTGATGGCGTTTCAATTTGAACGATTTCTTCTGTTAACCATTCGAAAGGAGAGTAAACTTCTTTTAGTCTTTCAAATGAAAATTGTACATCTTTAGAAGTTAAAACTGTTTCGTTATGAAAATATACATCCTTTCGTAAATAAAAAGTCCACGTAAGCCCGTCTTCACTTAATTCCCACGTATGCGCAATGTGAGGCTCCATTTTTTCAGTAACATCGTTATAGACGACTAATGTATCAAAAATTTGACTCGTAAGATGGCTCTCTGTAGTTACAGCCACAAAAGCCGGATCTAATGGGAATATCTTTCTCGATATAGGAATCTTTAATACGTCGTACATATCATTTGAAGGTTCGTATCCAAAATGATGATGTAGTTTATTTTCTATCTTTTTTTGAAGTGCGAGGGGGAGGGGTTCTTTTAAAAGAAGAAAGATATCTTTTAATTTTTCTTGCGCTAACAGTTCATCTGTATAGGACTCAATCGCTTCTACGAAATTATGTATAAATAGAATTTCCGTTTTATTTCCGCGGCCTCGCCCTGGAGTCCAGCTAATTAATTGCTCCTCGCTCATTTTCTTTAATAAAATCTTTACGTTTTTCGTACTGCAATATAAAACATCCGCTAATTCTTGTAAGCTATTTCGCATATGTTGTTGATCTTGTGCATGTAGTCTTAGTCTAATGTAATAGTCCATAATTTTCATATATACACTTCCTTCTATCATAAAAGGGGAAACTCTTTAGAATATTCTAACCTTTTTCTTCCTTTTTTTCAAAGTAAAATAAGTAAGCATAAGGAGGGGAAACAATGGGATTTTGGAGTATGCATCGAAATATAAAAATTAGAATTATAACATCGTTTTTAACACGTACTGTGTCCACGATGATTTTTCCATTTATGGCGATTTATTTTTCCGTAAAGTTAGGTAGCGCGATTGCTGGTGCGTTACTACTTATTAATGTCATAGCTTCATTAGTAATTGGTTTATACGGTGGATATGTTGGAGACCGGCTTGGGCGTAAAAAGGTTATGATTATCGGTCAAAGTATACAAGTCATTTCCATTGCTTGTATGGGAGTTGCGAATTCGGATTACGTTGACTCACCGTGGTTAACATTTGTGTTTATGTTAGTGAATAGTTTAGGATCGGGACTTATGAATCCTGCGACAGAAGCGATGTTAATTGATGTGAGTACACCTGAAAATCGAAAAGTGATGTACAGCATTAATTACTGGGCTATTAATTTATCGATTGCGATTGGAGCGATATTTGGAGGATTACTATTTGAAAACTATAGACTACAATTGTTTATCGTATTAACGCTTGTTGCCATTATGACTTTATATGTGATGGCTGTGTATATGGAAGAAGTGTATGTAGCACGAAAAACGATGGAGAAGAAAAATGTATTAAAAGATATGGCAGATAGTTATAAAGTCGTGATGAAAGATAAAGCATTTTTAATTTTTTGTGCAGCGAGTATATGTACATTATCGTTAGAGTTTCAAATTAATAATTATTTAGGGGTACGTTTGCAGAAGGAATTTGAAACGGTGCACTTTTTATTCGGGAATGGTTTTACGTTTGATTTAACAGGTATTCGCATGCTGAGCTGGATTTCTGCAGAGAATACAATTTTAGTTGTGTTATGTTCAGCACTTCTTATTAAAATGCTGAAAAGCTTCAACGATTTGAAAATCTTATATGTAGGCTTATTTATTTACACGATTGGATTTACAATACTCGGAACGAGCAATAGTTTATGGATTTTATTAATTGCAGGGCTTTTCCAAACGGTAGGCGAGATGATGTATGTGCCAGTGCGTCAATCTATTATGGCAGATATGGTGCCAAATGAGGCAAGAGGTTCTTATATGGCGATTAACGGAATGGTCTTTCAAGTGGCAAAAATGAACGGGGCATTAGGTGTTATGCTAGGTTCATTTATTGCATCTTGGGGTATGAGTGCTCTGTACTTTATCGTTGGTATGAGCAGTATTTTACTATTTATGAAGGCGATAGGGAAAGAGAAGTATGAGGGGGAGGTTTCTCAGATTGGATAAAACGATATGAAAAGCGATGCTAGAAATCGCTTTTCATATGGCTTTTAAAACGGATCAACTTCAGCTAAATCAGGATTGCTATTTGGGTTTGTTAATAAGACTTTCAGCTCACCTACTTCAGAGAGCGCAACGAGGATATAACCACTAATAAGGACGACGAGTCCGATGACCCTTAATGTTTGCAGTGTGATATCACGGCTATTGTTTTCGGAGTTGTCTTGGGGCGTTGAAGGTGGATTGTTATTCATAAATAGGGCTCCCATCTTTTGTATTTATATATGTGCGAAATCATTATTTAACTTATGGATAGGAATTATATAGTCATTTTCACTATATGAGAACTGCCTATGAAAAGTGATAAGGAATTTTTGGGCGAGAAAAGAGGGGAATCCAAAAGATTATTAAAACTGAACTTTTGGATTCCCCTCTTTTTATTTATCTTGCTATTTGTGGTGGTCGGTTTTCCTGTAAACGACCAGTTGGTGAGGGCTAATGAATCAGTGGGGGATGAATAAAACCCCACTGATTCATTATTTTCATGTAAATACAAGGTTAGTTAACCAAAGTAGTTATACTAATATACGCAACGATTCTTCAATAAACGCTGGGATGTCCTCTGGCTGTCTACTTGTTACTAGCTGATTTTGACATACGACAACCTCTTTGTCATGAAAGTTCCCGCCGGCATTTTTCAAATCGACTTCAATAGATTTATATCCAGTTACATCGCGTCCTTCAAGTGTTTGTGCAGTGATGAGTAGCTGAGGTCCGTGACAAATAGCGAAAACAGGTTTTTCCGCATCCATAAATGCTTTACTAAAGCGAACAAAACGTTCATCGGCACGAAGTATATCTGGAGAAAATCCACCCGGTATGAAGAGGGCATCAAAGTTCTCTGGAGAAACATCATCAATACTTTTATCAATCACGACTTCACTTTTTCCTTGCTTACCGTGTACCGTTTTCCCTTTTTCCATTTCAATAGTTGTGAATTCATATCCCTTTTGTTTAAAAGCTTCTACTGGCTCTGTGTATTCTGTATCCTCGAAATAATCCGTTATTAAAATAGCAATTTTTTTACTCATTCTAATCCGCTCCTTATATTATATTATCGGCTCCAGAATCTTCCTTGGGCAATGCCTTCTATAAATGATTCAATTGAAGTATTTGTTAAGTTGTAAACTCCTGCTCCATCCAGTTTAATCTTACTATGGTCCAAAGCATGAGGATTACTAAGGACATGAGCTATCGGTTTAAAATGTTTAAAAGTAGTTTCTGCAAATTCTAAAACAGGGGGTTGAATGACAGACTCACTACTAAACACTAATACTGCATCAAAAAGGGAGGAGTCTGTTGTTGTATAAGTATCAGTTACTTTAATGGAATCATTGAACTGATAAATTTTATTATCTATGATGCTATAGTTAATTCGGTGTTGTACAAAAGCTTGAATCCATTCGGACAGAAGTGAGACGCTTGGGTCACCATTTAATAGAATTGCAACATTTTTGGAATCAGATTTAAAAATAGTATTGGACATACTTAGTGCAGGTGATTTTGCATCTGAATTTACTTCGTGATTTTCCTTAGGTAAAGGAGCTCCAATAATGTTAGCGACTTCTTGTGCTAATTGACGATCGACGTGGTTTAGAAGAGCAATTACATTTGCCTTCACCATGTCTGATTTACACTTCCCAACTTCAAAACAAAAAGCTTCTTTTATGTGCTGCTTTTCAATAGGGCTCATACTATTGTAGAAAAGTTTAGCCTGAGAATAGAAGTTAAGAAAGCTTTTACTGCGACCTCTAATTTTATGCCCATCAATCTTTTCTTGATAATGTTCATATCCTCCTTGTTCGGCTTGGACGGTTGCAGGTTGATTGTTATTTAATCCATTAGGATGATAGCTTGTTTGACCGCGATGAATCTGCATTTGATGCATACCATCACGTTGATTATTATGAAAAGGACATACGGGCTGATTGATAGGGATTTTATGGAAATTAGGGCCCCCTAAACGAGATAATTGTGTATCTGTATAGGAGAATAATCTTCCTTGCAGAAGAGGGTCATTTGAAAAATCAATACCTGGTACGACATGACCAGGGTGAAAAGCTACCTGCTCTGTTTCAGCAAAGAAGTTATCAACATTTTTGTTCAGGGTCATTTTACCGACTAATTTTACGGGAACTTCTTCTTCTGGCCATAATTTCGTTGGGTCTAAAATATCAAAATCAAATTTATGTTCATCTTCTTCTGGAATTAATTGTAATCCAAGCTCCCATTCAGGATAATTCCCTTTTTCAATTGCTTCGTATAAATCTTGACGATGAAAATCGGGATTTTTCCCGGCAATCTTTTGAGCTTCATCCCATACTAATGAATGAACCCCGAGGGTAGGTTTCCAGTGAAACTTTACGAAATGGGCTTTTCCTTCTGCATTAATGAGTCGAAATGTGTGAACTCCAAAACCTTCCATCATTCGTAAACTACGCGGAATAGCTCGGTCGCTCATTTGCCACATGACCATATGAGTGGACTCAGGATTATGCGCAACAAAGTCCCAAAAGGTATCATGAGCGCTAGCTCCTTGAGGAATATCATTATGTGGTTCTGGTTTAACTGCATGGACAAAATCAGGAAATTTAATAGCATCTTGGATAAAGAATACTGGCATATTATTACCCACTAAATCATAGTTTCCTTCATCTGTATAAAATTTTGTGGCGAATCCACGCACATCTCTTACTGTGTCGTTGGATCCTTTAGAACCTTGAACGGTTGAGAAACGTACAAATACAGGTGTTTTCTTTGAAGGATTAGTAAGAAAATCTGCTTTCGTATATGCTTCTAAAGATTCATAAAGCTGAAAATAACCATGAGCGCCAACCCCGCGTGCATGAACAATCCTTTCGGGAATTCGTTCGTGATCAAAATGGGTCATTTTCTCGCGAAAGTGGAAATCCTCCATTAAGGTTGGGCCTCTTAAGCCCATCTTTAAAGAAAATTCATCTTCAGCTATTTTTACCCCTTGATTTGTTGTTAAAGCATGTTTGCATTGATTGTCAGTAACGTGATGATTCAATTGTTCCGTTTTTTTATTCACAATATAGGCCCCTCCTTTACTCTGTTAATTAATAGATACCCTTTTTATTAGGTCGTAAACATGTATTATCGTTTTTGTATGTAAAATCATAAAATATCGGTTGTTTCAGTGATTCTTGTTTGAGGAAGCAAAATAAAAAAGCCAAGGATAATTTATTTTCTCCTTGGCTTTTAAGATATTTCTTTTCGTTAAAACGAAGAAACGCGTTGCTTCGTTTTTGGTACAATAATAAATTTGATCCAGAGTAACCCGACAATCATAATGATAAGGCTATGTAAAAATTGACCTGTAGCAATGAGTATAACACTCGAAAAGACAATGAGTTGAATGCTTAGCAATATAAAGATTAAGCTAAGAAATTGCTTCATCCTTTCTTCAGTATGGGTTGGATATAATGCTACAATAATATTTCCCGAAAAATATTTCCATAGTGAACGAAGCTGCATAGAGATCATATATAAAACGATGTAAGCGATAGCGCCTTTTACGTATATATTTGGTATAAAATATAAGGCGAAAGCACCGATCAATCCTAAGCGAATATATATACCGAAATAATCATTTCCACGTAAAAATGCTAGTGTATGTAAGTAGAAGAAAGTTGCTCGTTTTTTATGTAATAAAGGTTCAATCCAATTTGTAAGCCATTTTCTTTTATTTACTTGTTTATTCAGTTGCGGAACATCTGTGAAAATGCTAGCAAATTGATAAAAACGAACGTTCATTTTTTCTTCTTGCTCGATTATGTAATCCCACGGTATTCGTTTTGTAGGCTGTTTTTTCGTATATAGAAGTAGGAAAGCAAGTAGTAAAAGTAGTCCGCCCAATATGAGAACATTTGCGGGATAAAACAGCATGTAAATGATTAGGGCGTTACAAGTAATACGAATGATCAGCCATATATTTTTTTCGTGACTATCACGCCACATCCAATGTATGTATATGTTCCAGGCTTTCGTAATCATTAACACGATAAAGATTGTACATAAAAAAGGTACAGTTAATTGCAATGATTGCATAGCAAGTGGTACGAGAATAAGGAACGTAAATAATAATGGGAAAAGCTGAATGATGTAATTGTATAGAAGAGATTTTTTGAAATAAGATGTTAGTTTCTCTTCTAGTGCTAGTAAATAGACAGCGTCAGGTTTCTGAATAAATGTACGGATAGGGCATCTCGTTATAATGAATGTAAGTACAATCGTGATGAGTAGTAAAGATATTCCTTTAGAAGGAGATGCTTTTAGAAACTGAGCATAATAATATGCACCAACGCATGAAATAAAGATAAAGCTATATAGTAAACCGTTAATCATACGTGCAAAGTATGTAATGATATTTTGAATATGTTGTTGGAAGCGACTGCTCCATAGCGATTCGATTGACATGTTTTTCACCTCTTTGTTCTATTATATATGTTTTACAAAAGAAAAAACGAGCAAATTGCGTTATGCAACTTGCCCGTTTTTCTTTTCGTTATTTTTTTTCTGATCACGATTCATTAATGGATAGAAAGCAAATCCAATTACAAATAAACCAATTCCGAGAAGGAACGTTTTTATATCGGATGCGCCGGTTTTAATAACCCACAGTGCGTAGCAAAGTGCGATAACTGCGACTATGCCATCTGTAATTCTTGCCCGCATTTCATTTTTATATGTTTCACCAGTTGCGACTAGTTTTAACTGGAAGATTGGTGAAACGAGATATGGAATGAGGTAGGCCAGTGTTGATACGGTAATAACGAATGTATAAGCTTCCGCAATGGTTCCTGATAATGTTGAGAATAGGAATACTTGCGACATAATGTTTGTTAATCGTAATGAGTAAATTGGACTTCCTTTTTTATTTGTTTTCGTGAAGAAGGAAGGGAAGAAACCTTCTTTTGCTGCTTGATAAGGTACTTCTGAGCTTAATAAAATCCAGCCTAAGATAGAACCGAACAGGGAAGTAAGAGCAAGTAATGCCATCAGTTTCCCGCCGCCGTGACCCATTGCAGCATTTAGTGCATCTGCTAATGGACGTTCAGAAGCTTGTAATTTATCAACGTGAAGTACACCCATTGTTAAAATTGTAATTCCTAAGTAAATCGCAACTGTAATAAGTAATCCCGCAACTGTTGCACGTTTTACCGTTTTTGGAGAAACAGCACGGTTTGATAGAAGAACGGCTGATTCAATTCCGATAAACGCCCAAAGCGTTGTAAGAGCAGCTAAATTTACTTGTGAAAGAAGACCATGTGATGCACCTGATTTATCAATCATCGGTGTGTACCATTGTCCAAACTTAGAAGCTTCGAATGCAAATAACGTAACGACGATGAATAAAAGGAATCCAGTTACTTTCGTTGTTGTTGCTAAGAAGTTTAGTTTTCCAGCTCCGCTTACACCGTTTGTTAATATAATATGAGTTCCCCAAAGTAAGATGGAACAAATCGTAAATGTAATTAGTTTTCCGACTTCTACGTTAAACGAGCCGATTGAAAATAGTAGTCGCGTATCTTTCATAATTGGGAAGAAGAGTGATAAATATCCCGCAAATGATGTAATGATGGCAACGTTACTTGCCCAGTTTGCAACCCAATATCCCCATACCATACTGAAGCCAGCCATTTTTTTCTTTTTTGGTGTTGAGAATAAAGCATATGCATGACTTTGTGGCCCTGTCGTTAAATCAGGACGACGAATTGCTAAATTACCGAAAACAAGAGCTAGCATTAAAACACCAAACCCTGTAGTTAACCAAGCTAAAGTGACACCGAGTGGGCTTGCTGTTTGTGCCAACGTACTTGGTACCATGAAAATACCAGCGCCAACCATGTTACCGACAACGAAAGCTGTTAGTACCCAAAAGCCCCATTTTTTTTGTTGCATAGAAAAATACCTCCAAAGTTAGTATAACCAAGTCAAGCGAGGAGATATGTATGTCTTCCTGAGTCAGGAAGAGAAGTCCCAAACAAAACAAAAAAAGCACGTAATTTGCCGCTACATGCTTTCTATCTTATAAGAAACCCACGACATACCTCTCGATAGCTCTCCACAAACGAAACGTTTGTGACAGTTCTGCACTTATTAAATGCAGACCCAGCAAGCGTGCATGGTGGACACGACTTACTTCGGCAACCATTCCTTTCTCATTCCTTCATCAATGCCACTACATCTCCTGAAATGATACTCTTAATGATTGCAACCTCTACCTCACCGAGATACGAATGAGGATTTAAATATTAAATTAACGTCTTTAAGAGTAACAAATGAATTTTTATACGTCAATGGATATAGTAATAATCAGATTATAGAGAAGAGTTTGTGATTAAAAGTAAGAGGGATTGTTATGTGATATTTGAATTTTCGTAATATAATACATGTTATTAGCGCTAGATGATTGAAAAGGGGATGAAGTAAATGTCTGTATGTCATAAACATTCAGTAATAGGTGTGCTAGATTCGGGTGTTGGGGGATTAACAGTTGCGAGCGAAATTATAAGACAATTGCCTAAAGAAAGCATTTATTATATTGGTGATAATAAGCGTTGTCCGTATGGGCCAAGAAGTGTAGAGGAGGTGCAATCTTTCGTATTTGAAATGGTTGAGTTCCTCAAACAGTTTCCATTAAAAGCGCTAGTCGTAGCATGTAATACTGCTGCAGCTGCTGCATTGAATGCGCTGCAAGAAGCACTTTCCATTCCAGTTATTGGCGTTATACATCCAGGAGCAAGAGCGGCAATTAAAGTTACAAAGAAAGGGGAAATCGGGGTAATTGGAACTGTAGGTACGATAAAATCTAATATGTATGAAAAAGCATTACACGAGCTGGATACATATTTGGAAGTGCATAGCTATGCTTGCCCGACTTTAGCCACAGTTGTAGAAAATCAATTAGAAGATACAGCATATGTCACGCAGCAAGTGAAACAAGCTTTACTTCCATTAACGAAAGAAGATATAGATACGTTAATTCTTGGATGTACGCATTATCCACTTTTAGAGTCCTATATAAAAAAGGAACTAGGAGAAGACATAACGATTATTAGTTCGGCAGAAGAAACAGCGATAGAGTTAAGTACCATTTTACAGCACAAAGGAATTTTGTCTGACAATTTGAATCTGAAGCATCGCTTTTTTACAACGGGATCTGTTTTATCATTTGAACATATTGCTGAGCGATGGCTAGGGTATCAAATTTCTGTAGAATGTGTACATTTACCCATGAAAAATGCGTGTATGCATAATTAAGATTTAGTAAATTACGTTTTTAAATAAATCAGGTTCGTTTCATAAGAAGGAAAGAATAAGCTTTTAATTGAAATGATTAAGGTCATTTCAATTAAAGGGGAGATTGGATTATGGAATTATCAAGATCTCAATTATTTGCTTTAGAATATATTTCAAAATATGCAGAGAACGAAAAACGTGGGGCTAAAGCAACGATTAATCATATACTTAAAATGTCTAATATTACAGATGAAATATTTGAAGAAGCTGTCGCTAATTTAAAATCTCATGCAAGGATTGCTTTACACTTTCATCCAGACAGACTAGATTCGAATATGAAAAGAGTTGCTGAAGCACTGTTTGAGCAAGGAGTATATAAAAGTCAGTTTGAAACATTGCTATCTAATGGAAGCGTATCTGCTTACCCTGGTGGTGAACGTGACCTTTGGGAAAAGAGAATATTTGGAGGAGCATATCAATTAGAAGGCGTAACAAATGATCAACGGCCAAAATATGGAGCGCTAAATTTAATGTTACATCCAGATGGGCCGGCTCCGCGTTTTGGTTCATGTTATTTTCTCTTATCTCCAAAAGTTTCTTCGCGCTCTACATATACGTATTTAGATTCGCATCAAGATCCGAAAGAAAAGGGGACTTATGAGGAGTTTGATATGATTTTAGCTGCTCTTTTGGAAGAGACATTTGTAAGAGATTTTGCAATTGGTGAAGGAAATTTGACTCCAACAATATTAATTAATCATTTACTGGCTAACCTGAAAAGGCCGTTTATAGATTTAGTAAGCAAAGAGCCAGCCCGTAATCTTAATCATTATATCGAAGCGCAAATTCATGGAGAGATTTCTCTTAAAGAAGACGTAGAGGTGCTTGTTGCAGATCCTTCATTTAAGGGTACGGATGTAGGAAGAGTTTTAGAAGAAATTTGCCTGAAGTATGCGATTGATTTGTATTGGCACATCGGTTTTGTACTTGCGGTAGACGAAGTTCCGATGGATTTTAGAGGTTCAAAAATGCCATCTTTAGCAAGGCGCATTGCACGGAATCATTGCATCGATGCAAATATAATTGGCTCTGCTGTAGTGGATTTGAAACGCAATCCATTATCTTGGAGTGATCGTGGAACTTATGAAGAAGTGCTTCAGGAATTAAAATTATTATGGCATGTTTTAGTTCGATTTGGAAAACCAAATCGGAAGTAGAACGAAATACTCCGTTTTTCGGAAGTATTTATATAGAAAAGAAGCTGATCTAAAAATAGATCAGCTTCTTTTTATAAGATTAAACTAAGTTTAATACAGTTACTTTTTCACGTGTCATAGACTCAAGGCTCTTACGAATACCTTGTGCGCCCATACCTGAACCTTTTACACCGATGAATGGGAAGTGGTCAGGGCCGCGCTCTGTGCGTCCGTTAATTTGTACAGAACCAGTTTCGATTTTGTTAGCAATTGCAAATGCTTTGTTAATGTCTTTAGTGAAGACACTTGCTTGCAGACCGAACTCTGATTTGTTAGCAATTTCAATTGCTTGTTCATCTGAAGAAACACGGATGATTGGAAGGATTGGGCCGAATGGCTCTTCCCAAGCAACTTTCATCTCTTCTGTTACGTGATCGATTAATGTTGGGTAAATTAAGTTACGCTCACGTTTGTTACCGATAACGATTGTAGCACCTTTTTCTACAGCGTCGTCAACTAAACCTTGAACGAAGTCAGCAGACTTGTCGTCAATTAATGGAACGATTGTGCTGTCTTGTTCTGGAGATCCAACTGATAGTTCAGCTACTTGCGCTTTTAATAAGCTAACAAGCTCGTCCGCTACGTTTTCGTGTACAAGTACACGTTTAATAGCTGTACAACGTTGACCAGAGTAAGAGAATGCACCGCTTACGATATGGTTTGCAGCATCTTGTAAGTCAGCATCTTCACGAACGATACCAGGATCTTTACCACCAAGTTCTAATACAAGTGGAATCATTGAAGCTTTTTTCGCTAAATGTTTACCTGTGTTTGTACCACCTGTGAACGATACCATATTGATGCCTTCGTGTTCTACTAAGTAGTCACCAATTATAGAACCGCGTCCTGTAGCTACGTTTACAAGTCCTTTTGGAAGGCCAGCTTTATGAAGTGCTTCAACCATTTTGATACCGCTAATTGCACCTTGAGTTGCTGGTTTGAAAATAACAGCGTTACCCATAATTAATGCTGGTGCAAGTTTTGCAGCAGATAAGTTTACTGGGTAGTTAAATGGTGCGATTGCTAATACAACACCAAGTGGTGCGCGTTGGATAATCGCAAGTTTAGATTTTGTACCGCCCGGGAAGCTATCGCCCATCATGCTTTCTCCGTGCATATGTAAAGCTTCTTCGATTGTGTAACGAATGAAGTCAGCTGTACGAACAACTTCTTTCTTCGCATCTTTATATCCTTTACCGACTTCTTTCATAATGATATCGGCAATTTCATCCTGCATATTTACGAGCTCATCAGCCCATTTATATAAGTATTTTGCGCGATCTTGTAGGGAAGCTTCAGCCCATGATTTTTGAGCTTCTTTTGCAGATGCAATTGCTTCATCTACTTCTCCGCGAGTAATTGCTTGTACTTGTCCAATTACTTCGTGTAAGTATGGAGATGGAATTTCGATTGTTTCTCCTGAAGAGCTTTCTCTCCATTCTCCGTTTAAATAAAATTTGTACGTATTGCTAGTTGTCATGATTAGTCCTCCTAAAATAGCAACTTGTAAGAGTGAGTATAAGGTGATTGTAGGGGGTTTGATAACATTTTTCAAATGAAATGTTTGTGAAAACGATTTCTTATTCTTTTTTTATTTTGTATGCCCTTTCTTACAGAACATTCCCTTATTTCAAAATGGTGTATCATATATTTTTATTTGAAGTGTGAAAAAACAATTGACAGAATACTCAATAAAGTTGTAAGATTATAAATGGAAAATAAATGAAGGGGGTGTGCGTAATGATTGTAATCGTAAATGTAATGGGCTTAGCTCTGTTAAATGGCAGAAAACATTCATATCATTACGCAACCCGTACGGATATATAGGGCATCTTTGTCTTATAAAAAGCGTACGTTGCGTATATCGTAACGTACGCTTTTATGCATTCCTGTGCATATCGTCAAGCGGCGGTATGCTTTTTTTTGTTTATTTTCCCTTGTTTGGTTCCGATATAAAACTTTGGAAGGTGGAAAAATGTGATGAGATTGTATGGATTACGAAATGTAAATGTGATGGGTCTGGATAGCGGATAAAGAAATGAGAGGGAAACCAGAACGAGAAGGGAGAGGTTACATTGTTATCAGTATTACTAAAGTTAAAATGGTTTTTTAGGGAGCACTGGAAGAGATATAGTATCGCCATTGGCGCTCTTTTAATTGTAAATATAGTTGAAGTCATTCCCCCGAAAGTGTTAGGGGTTACGATTGATAACATAAAAACAGGAACGTTATCGAATGAAGCAATTATGCAATCTATTCTTATTTTAATAGGGGTTACAATCGTTGGGTATGGTCTTACTTTCGTTTGGCAACATCAGTTGTTTGGAGGTGCATTTGTACTTGAGAAAACGATGCGCTCTAATTTTATGGGGCATTTACTTAAGATGACGCCGACTTTTTATCAAAAAAATCGTACTGGCGACTTAATGGCGAGGGCAACGAATGATTTAAAAGCAATCGCTATGACAGCTGGTTTTGGTATATTAACGCTTGTGGATTCTAGTTTATACATGCTTACGATCGTTTTTATGATGGGATTTACAATTAGTTGGGAGCTTACATTTGCAGCGCTTATTCCGCTTCCAATTATGGCGTATGCGATGAATATATATGGAAAGAAATTGCATGAAAGATTTACTGTTGCGCAAGATGCGTTTGGTGATATGAACGATAAAGTGCTTGAATCAATCGCTGGTGTGCGTGTTATTCGTGCATACGTACAAGAGAATGCAGACGAGGAAAGATTTCATCACTTAGGAGATGACGTCTACGAAAAAAATATGAAAGTAGCGAGAATTGACGCATTATTCCAACCAACTGTGAAAATGCTTGTTGGCCTTAGTTATTTAATCGGTTTAGTGTACGGGGCATATCTTGTATTTCAATCAAAGGTAACACTTGGTGAACTTGTTTCATTTAACGTGTATTTAGGGATGATGATTTGGCCGATGTTTGCAATTGGTGAATTAATTAATGTTATGCAAAGAGGAAATGCTTCGCTTGACCGTGTGAATGAAACGTTAGCGTATGAACCAGATGTAAAGGATCCGAAACATCCAAAGCTTGTGCAAGAGCCGGATTATATTCAGTTTGATGACGTTACCTTTTCATATCCTTCATCAACTGAAACAAATTTAAAAAAGGTTTCGTTTACCTTAAAACAAGGGGAGACGCTTGGGGTTGTCGGAAAAACAGGAAGCGGGAAAACGACGCTTGTACGTCAGCTTCTTCGTCAATATCCACTTGGAGATGGAGATATTGCAGTTTCTGATGTGACATTAGATAAAATGACGAATGAAAATGTACTCGGCTGGATTGGTTATGTACCGCAGGAGCATATTTTATTCTCAAAAACAGCGCGAGAAAATATTTTATTCGGAAATAGGGAAGCGACTGAAGAAGAACTAGAGAAAGCAATTGAAATTGCTGCGTTTAAAAAGGATTTAGAGTTTTTACCAGAAGGGTTAGAAACGCTCGTTGGAGAGAAAGGTGTTTCTTTATCAGGAGGGCAAAAACAAAGGATCTCGATTGCACGAGCTGTTATTCAAAATCCAGAAATTTTAATTTTGGACGATTCTTTATCAGCTGTAGATGCTCGTACGGAAGCAGCGATCATTGAAAATATAAGAACGGAAAGAAGCGGAAAGACGACGATTATTACGACGCATCGTTTATCTGCAGTGCAACATGCGGATTGGATTCTCGTTATGGATGAAGGCGCAGTTATAGAAGAAGGTACGCATGCTCAGCTTATCCAAAAGGGAGGATGGTATGCTGAACAGTTTGAAAGACAACAAGGTGAAAGTGAAAGTGCAGATAGTGGGGTGAAAATATGAGCGTTTCAAAACGATTGTTTCAATACGCGATGAAAGTGAAAGGGACGATTTTTGCTGCGATGTTAATGTTATTTATTTTCGTCATCGCAGAGCTTGCTGGTCCTTTCGTCGCTAAAACGATGATTGACGATCATATCGTCGGGATAGAGAAACCTTGGTATGAAACAGAACAGAGTGAAGATGCTGTTTCGTATAATGGGGCTTTTTATAAGCGAAGTGATCGCTTTGAACAAGGCGAGAAAAAAGGAAAAGAAGTACGCGTGATGCAAGTCGGTTTTCAATATTATTTTGTACCGAATAAAGTAAATGTAGAAGGATCACGTACTGTAAAAGGGGATATGATTACCGTTCAAAATGGTAAGGCGGTGCAAGTTTATAAAGCGAAAGCATTAACAAAGGAAGAAGTATTTGCATTTTATAAGCCAGAAATAAACCGTCTATTATTACTTGGTGGTGGCTATTTTGCTTTATTAGTAGTCGTATCATTATTTGCATACGGAAAGCAGTTCTTCTTGCAAAAGGCAGCGAACAAAATTATTCAAATTATGAGGGAAGATGTTTTTTCTCATATTCAAACGTTGCCAATTCGTTATTTCGATCATTTACCAGCAGGGAAAATTGTGTCGCGTGTAACGAATGATACGGAAGCCATTCGTGATCTATACGTAACGGTACTTGCGACATTCGTTTCAAGTATCATCTATATTATTGGGATATTCGCTGCGCTATTTTTACTTGATGTAAAATTGGCGACGTTATGTTTACTCATTATCCCGATTTTAATCGTTTGGGCAATTCTTTATAGAAAATACGCGTCTGTATACAATCATAAAATGCGCTCTCGTTTATCTGATATTAACGGAACAGTAAATGAATCCATTCAAGGGATGCCAATTATTCAAGCGTTCCGTCAAGAGCGTGAAACGAAAAAAGAGTTTGAAGAATTAAATGGCGATTATTTTAAGTATCAAAATAAAATTTTGAATTTAAATGCAGCAACTTCTCATAATTTAGTATCCGTATTAAGAAATATCGCTTTCACAGGTGTGATTTGGTATTTCGGTGGAGCTTCATTAAGTGCTACAGGCGTCATTTCTCTAGGGATACTGTATGCGTTCGTTGATTATTTAACACGATTGTTCTCACCGATTACAAATATGGTGAATCAGCTTGCTAACTTAGAACAATCGCGTGTTGCATCAGAGCGTGTTTTTGAATTGTTAGAGGAAAAAGGAGAAGCAGTAGAAGAAGAGCGTATGCCTCGCTTACAAGGAAATGTGAAGTTTGATAATGTATCGTTTTCTTATAATGGGAAAGATGAAGTGTTAAAAAATATTTCTTTTGAAGCGAAACAAGGGGAGACCGTGGCACTTGTCGGTCATACTGGATCAGGAAAAAGTTCTATTATGAACGTACTCTTTCAGTTTTACGAGTTTGAAAAAGGAAAGCTTACGATTGATGGTCATGATGTAAAAGAGATGCCGAAACAAGCAACTCGTGAACATATGGGAATTGTACTGCAAGATCCGTTTTTATTTAGCGGAACAGTAGCATCTAATGTAAGTTTAGAAAATGAAAAAATTTCAAAAGAGCGCATCGTAAAAGCATTGCGTGATGTTGGTGCTGAAAGATTTGCGAACAATATAAATGAAGAAATTACGGAGAAAGGAAGTACTCTTTCAACCGGAGAACGTCAGCTTATATCGTTTGCTAGGGCGCTCGCTTTTGACCCAGCCATTTTAATTTTAGATGAAGCGACATCTAGTATCGATACAGAAACAGAGGCGATGATTCAACAAGCGCTAGAAGTTGTGAAAAAAGGAAGAACGACATTTATTATCGCTCACCGCCTTTCAACGATTAAAAGCGCAGATCAAATTATTGTGCTCGATAGAGGGACGATTTTAGAAAAAGGGTCTCATGATGAACTCATGAAAAAGCGCGGGCGTTATTACGATATGTATAAAACGCAAATGGAAGGAAACCAGAGCGCTTAATGCGGGGAAGAACTTGCGATTATTGCAAGTTCTTTTTTGTTGGCAAAATGTCGGCGATAAAGGTACATAATAAGAAGTATTATTTTACCTTTCCTACAATTAATGCTATATTAAAAAATGTTACTTATTTTTTGTATGTAGCGTTATTTTTCCCTTTTGTTTGATTATGAAGAAAAAGGATAAACTAAATAAGAACATTTTCATTGAAAAATTGTTCAAGATTGCATACAATCAATATAGTTTTTAAATTCCTATCAGAATACTTGGAGGATTACTATCATGAAGAAATTATTTTCAGTGCTTGCAGTAACTACATTAGCGATCGGGATTGTAGCCGGCTGCGGTAAAGAAGAGAAAAAAGATACAGCTAGTCAAGACGCGTTACAAAAGATAAAACAAAGCGGTGAACTTGTAATTGGAACAGAAGGTACATACGCACCGTTCACATTCCATGATTCAAGCAATAAATTAACTGGATTTGACGTTGAACTATCAGAAGAAGTTGCAAAACGTTTAGGTGTAAAACCTGTATTTAAAGAAACACAATGGGATAGCTTACTTGCTGGTTTAGATGCAAAACGTTTCGATATGGTTGCAAACGAAGTTGGTATTCGTGAAGACCGTCAAAAGAAATATGATTTCTCTAAACCGTACGTTTCATCTTCAGCGGCATTAGTTATTGCAAAAGATAAAGATAAGCCTGCTACATTTGCTGATGTAAAAGGTTTAAAAGGAGCACAATCTTTAACGAGTAACTATGCAGATATTGCTAAGAAAAACGGTGCGGAAATTATTGGTGTAGAAGGATTTAGCCAAGCGGCAGAATTATTAGCTTCAGGACGCGTTGATTTTACAATTAATGATAAGTTATCAGTATTAAATTATTTAGAAACGAAAAAAGATGCAAAAATTAAAATTGTAGATACTGAAAAAGAAGCTTCAGAAAGTGGATTCTTATTCCGTAAAGGTAGCACTAAGCTTGTACAAGAAGTAGATAAAGCGTTAGAAGATATGAAAAAAGACGGTACGTATGACAAAATAACGAAAAAATGGTTCGGTGAAAATGTATCTAAGTAGTGCATTGGTTTCAGATCGATTGTCTACTTGGATAGATATTATGCAGACTTCCTTCATGCCTATGCTGAAGGAAGCTGTTTTTACAACAATTCCATTAACGCTTATTACATTTATTATCGGGATTATACTGGCAACGTTAACAGCGCTCGCACGTATTTCTGGTAGTCGTATTTTACAATGGATTGCTCGTATCTATGTATCTATCATTCGCGGAACGCCACTTCTTGTACAATTATTTATTATTTTCTATGGACTTCCAACTCTTAATATTGAAGTTGAGCCATATACAGCAGCAGTTGTTGGATTTTCATTAAATGTCGGTGCATATGCATCTGAAATTATTCGTGCTTCTATCCTTTCCATTCCGAAAGGGCAGTGGGAAGCAGCTTATACAATTGGGATGACATATCCACAAGCATTAAAACATGTTATTTTACCACAAGCAACGCGCGTATCAATCCCGCCGCTTTCGAATACATTTATTAGCTTAGTGAAAGATACTTCGTTAGCATCGTTAATTTTAGTAACAGAAATGTTCCGAAAAGCGCAGGAAATTGCGGCGATGAACTACGAGTTTTTAATTGTTTATTTTGAAGCAGGTCTTATTTATTGGGTTATTTGTTTCTTATTATCAATCGTACAACAGATGTTAGAAAAGCGTTCAGAACGCTACACATTAAAATAATCCTTTTACAAAAGGAGTTTTTGTTTTTATGATTTCAATTCAGCACTTGCAAAAAAGTTTCGGAGATAATACCGTACTAAAGCATATAGATTTAACAGTTGAGAAGGGCGAGGTTGTTGTTATTATTGGGCCGTCTGGATCTGGTAAAACGACATTCTTACGTTGTCTCAATGTATTAGAAACACCAAACGCTGGTAATATTCGTATCGGTAATAAAGAGCTTAACTTCTCTCAAAAAGTAACGAAGAAAGATATTGTTAATCTTCGTACGCAAACAGGTATGGTATTCCAGCACCATAATTTATTCCCGCATTTAACAGCACTTCAAAATGTAATGGAAGGGCTCGTTACAGTGAAAAAGATGGGGAAAGAAGAAGCGAAGAAAAAAGCAAACTATTTCCTTGAAAAAGTTGGTTTAGCAGATAAAGTGGATTTATATCCGTTCCAATTATCAGGCGGACAACAACAGCGCGTTGGAATTGCGCGCGCGCTTGCGATGGAGCCGGAAGTGTTACTATTTGATGAGCCGACGTCAGCGCTTGATCCTGAACTCGTTCAAGAAGTTCTGAAAGTAATGAAAGAACTTGCTAAAGAAGGCATGACGATGGTTATTGTAACGCACGAAATGCGTTTTGCACATCAAATTGCGAACCGTGTTATTTTCATGGATGGTGGTGTCGTTGTCGAACAAGGTACACCAGAAGAAGTATTTACAAATCCAAAAGAAGAACGTACGAAGAAGTTTTTACAAATGTTGCAATAAATTAAGGAAGGTCTCAAGGCATATGCCTTGAGACCTTTTTGCCATATATATTTATTTGTGGAATCCGCCAAGGCTTTGCTCAGCCATTGCAACTAGACGTTTTGTGATTTCTCCACCAACTGAACCGTTAGCGCGAGCCGTAGAATCTGCTCCTAATTGTACACCAAATTCTTGAGCGATTTCGTACTTCATTTGATCGATTGCAGCTGTTGCACCTGGTACTACTAATTGATTTGAAGAATTTTGGTTTGCCATAGGAATATATCCTCCTTAGAGTTATAAAAGTTTTTTTGGTTGGACTAGCTGGAGTTGAACCAGATTATCGCCCCGGTTGGCGCTAATCCATCGGTAATTAAGTTTGTACTCATAGTATGGATGTTACCTAGAAAGATATACAAAATAATAATTTGTAAATTTTGTCAAAAAAACTTATTGATTTCGTAAATTATGAAATAAGAGTAATCGTTGTATTTTTAAGAAAACAGGCCAAACTAAGGAGGATATTAAATATAATTTTCTCATTGTAGCCTGCTACTTGTAGGCTAATTATTAGCTTCTTATATAGGATTTATTGAAATAAAAATGAAATCGGTAGCAACTTTATAGTTCTATTTTTAAGTAGGGATGGAGTGGGCACTCCTATGTCTGGATAGGTTGCTCTCTTCACTCTAAAAAAGAGAGGCTTTAAACGATAACGTATGGAGGAATCATGATGGGGATTTGCCCGCTTTGCAACGCATTAGAATCACAAACATATTCTTGTCAAAATTGCCAAAGTATACTCCAAGATTATGGGAAGTCTGTCGATTACATAGACGATTATAGTGCCTATATGGATCAAGAATTATTAAGTGCAGTAGATGGTTTAACGCATAATAATTCAAATGAATATTGCAATCATATTTTTTATTGCGGAGTATGTAGCGTGGAAACTGAGGTTGTAGTAAAACTTGTGTAAATAGAAAACTTCCACCTTATTATCTAGGTGGAAGTTTTTGTTTTTGTATTTGTGAGTGAATCATAGGAGAAGGGATATGTTCGGTGTTTGATGAAGCCCCTGATTTTATTTGAGACATTTTTTCCTTTGTATCACGTAAAGAATGTTCAGTTAAGTAGACGGCATATTCGTAAAATAATTGGCGTGTCAGTTCACTTTGTTCTTTTAATTTGGCATCTTGGAATACAGTTCGCCCAGGTTTAGAGTTGGCTTCAAATAACCACGGATTTTCCTTTGTGTCTAAACCGATATCGAAACCAATCTCACCGATGTTTCCAGTTACTTGCTCGTCGAGTGCATAACTTATTTGCAGAGCTGTTTGTTTTAATTTATTTTCAATTTGAACTTGCTTCGTTGAATCTGGAAAAAGCTCTTGTAGCAATTTTGTATTACCGCCGCTATTTACATGCGTTGTTAAACTGCCTTTGCCGGCGATTTTGGCGACGATTGCACTAACTATCCAATTACCGAAATGATTTTTATTTGTATGAATGCGGAAATCAACAGGTTGACCATCAAAGCGAAGTAACGAAATACCTTGCTGTACGATAAACTTTTTTAAATCATGCCCTTTTAATACGTGGTTTAGAAGAGTTTCTAATGATTGATACTTTCTTAGTTTATTTTCTTCATTTTCGCGATAACGACAGTAGTAGCAATTCTCTGTTTGAGAATAAAATATTTGATGAATATTTCTACCGAAGCTCCCGTGTATTGGTTTCATGTACACAGATTTATACGTGCCAAGAAACCGTTCTACTTGTTCAAAATGCTGAAATGCTTCTGTGTTTGGTAATAAGGGTCTAATTGATTCGTCTTTCATAAGAAGTTGATGAACTTCCCATTTGTTGAAAAAACCTGGGTTAAACCATGGAATGGAGTAGTCTTGTTCTAACTTTCTTTTTGCTCTGACGATTGGTTTATAATTTTCCGCTTGTCGATTCGGTAATCGATCGTAAATGACGTTTGGTAAAGGGACCTTTTTCTTTATCCATTGTTTCTCTTGAAAGAAATATCCTTCAATCGTTTCTTCTTCCCAGTTTATATGTTGAACGCCAAAGACGAATACGAACGGTCGTAATGAGAATGGTGGTGTTAACAACTCACTGAGAGCAATTGAACGATTTCCTAAAGGATTAGAAGAATCATCGTTAAAGCCAGTTGTGAAAATGCCGATTAATGGTCCGAAAATAATTGTTTGGTTTTGTGTGAATGCATGAATAGTAGTTGATTGAGGTAGTAAAAGTTTATCGGCAATATGTTTTCCAATAATAATTTCGCGAGTAAAGGAATAATGAATTTTTACTTCTTCACTTGCTATATGACGTATGCCGAAGGAGAGGGATGTAATAGGTGGCGTAATAGAAAAAACGTAAGGTAAAGTAATACTATTTGGATGTTCATCTGAAATGTTTAATGTATATATATGTTCTTTCAAAATAGGTTTACCTCCTTTCATTATGGTGTAAAGCGACTGAATTTAAGTGGTCCGTGAAATATCTTTTCAGCTAATGAATCACTATGACGAATGTATTGTTCGTAAGGAGGGATCGTGTTGACATACATAAGCCAGATTGCACCTTTTTGATCCATAATTGTGGAAAGTTCTAGTTCAAATAACGAAGAATAAGACTGATCTAGTGTTTGGAATACTTCATTTATAATGTCGTGTAAAGCGTCGTGTAATAGTTGCACACCTGTACTAGATAGTACGTATTTAATTTTTGAAAATGAATGTAATGAATCATCGTCCGTTGTTGAGGGTAAAAGCTGATTAGGAAATGAGCTTTTTTGTATAAATTGACCGATAACATTCCAAGTTTGTTCTTTGTTTTTTTGCAAAATGGTTCGAATGTGCAGTGGATATGTTAATTGATTTGGTGGTTGTAGCATAGTGTGCGCTATGTAACGTGATGAACGTATGTTAGATTTACACCAAGATATAAATTCGTCTGTGCGTTTGATTGGAATAGAAGTATGGTATTTTTCATTTACCGTATCGATCTGAAACGTTTTATTTTTGTAAGCGACTCGATATAAGTTATCTTTAGAATGTATATTAGTGGGGCGTATAATAATATCTTTAGTTTTTAACAACAGTTTGAAAATGTTTTGTATCGTCGCAATTTCAAATTTTGGTATATAAGGAGACAGTTTTTTATTAGTGAGAAATAAATCATGTAGTTCACTTGAATTAATAAGTGTGTTATTTAAAAAGGTAGTGGAAGGACGATTGTGCAAAGAGTGAATAATTGATTTTACTTTTTCAAAGTCTGTTTCCTCTTGAAAAGAATAACGATCATATATATAAGAAGGAATAGGGAATGTTTGCTTTTTCCATTTTCCTGTATCTGTATCGTAAATAAGACCAGAAACAAGGTCTGTTTTAGGATCAATACAAAATGGCGTAAACTGGGCAACGACATTATGATAAAGCCGAGCGCGTTTAGCGATTTCGGTGTAATACGTTTGCTCATAATGAAGTTTAGAAGTTAAAAGGCCGAGAACCAACGAAATCACTCCTTTACTACTATTTGCATAATAGGCGAAGCTATATATTGCAAATACGTTTTTATACCATTATACTTTTGTCCGTATGATGATATGCTATAGTTTTGGAGAAGTGAAAGGTTGATTGTAATGAATATATGGTTAAATATGTTAACGACGACAGGACTCGGAGCAATTATTGGAGGATATACGAATCATTTAGCGATAAAAATGTTATTTCGTCCTCATCGTCCTATTTATATCGGAAAGTTTCAAGTTCCATTTACACCAGGGTTAATTCCGAAGCGGCGTGATGAACTTGCTGTTCAATTAGGAAAAATGGTTGTAGAACATTTGTTAACACCAGAAGGAATCGGAAAAAAGCTAACAAATGAAGAGTTTCAAAAAGGTTTAATTCACTGGGCGCAAGTGGAAGTGGATAAAGTAATTACGAATGAACAATCACTGCGATATATGTTAGAAAAATGGAATGTAGCACATGTAGAAGAAGAAGCAACTCGAAAAATCGAACATGTGATTACAGAAAAAATTCATGCATTTTTAGCAGAGTATTATACATATACATGGGAACAGGCTTTACCTCATTCTGTACATGAAAAGATAGAGAATGCGATTCCGAATGCCTCGGCGTTTATTTTAGAGCGAGGAATTAGCTTTTTTGAAAGTGAAGAAGGGAAAGCGCGTCTTTCAAAAATGATTGATGATTTCTTTGCTTCTCGTGGAACGCTACTTAACTTAGTTGGGATGTTTTTAGGAAATGTAAGTGTTGTGGATCGTGTGCAGCCAGAAGTTATTAAGTTTTTAGGGCAAGATGCTACAAAGCAGCTTTTAACTGACGTACTGCAAAAAGAGTGGGAAAAGTTAAAAGGAAGAGATGTAAAAGAATTAGAAGCATTTGTAGAGAAAGAAATGATTGTAAGCTCCGTGCTGTCAGCAGTTAAAGTAGAGGAAACAGTGAGTAAGTTTTTAAATCAATCTGTTCAGCAAGTATGTGAACCAGTTCGAGAAACAATTATTAAAAAAGTGGTTCCAAGTGCAGTAACGAAAGGCTTAAAGTGGGGAACGGAAAATGTAGAGAGTATACTAAATAATCTACATCTTGCGGAAATTGTCCAGCAAGAAGTGTCTACATTCTCAACAGAAAGATTAGAAGACTTAGTTCTGTCTATTACGAAAAACGAATTGAAAATGATTACGTATTTAGGAGCGTTATTAGGCGGAATGATCGGGCTCGTACAAGGATTGTTACTATTGTTTCTTAGATAATAAGGTGAGTACATAGAAATAAAAGTGAAATTTCTTCACATCTCTTGCATAGTTTGATATGGTAAGAAGAGGTGCGTATGTAAATGCACGTAAAAGGCAGTGCGAGTGAAAAGCGCTAGCCTTCTAAAGGAGGAAAAATAAAATGACAAAGAACATTCATGATGTTGCATATGAATTACAAAAAGCAATCGCTGAAAACGAAGACTTCAAAACTTTAAAAGAGAGCTACGCAGCAGTTCAAGCTGACACAGCTTCAAAGAACTTATTCGATGAGTTCCGTACAATGCAACTTAGCCTACAACAAAAAATGATGCAAGGCCAAGAAATCACTGAAGAAGACAACCAACAAGCACAAGAAGTTGTAGCTCGCATTCAACAAGATGCTAAAATTACAAAATTAATGGAAACTGAGCAACGCCTAAACGTTGTAATCGGTGACGTTAACAAAATTATCATGAAGCCACTTGAAGAATTATATAGCGCGCAACAACAAGCGTAATAGTGGAAGACGCTCCTAGTTTAGGAGCGTCTTTTTTTGTTTAGGGAATTTAATAGTTATATCACAAAAACTCCCTTTCAAAATAGCCATTTCTTATTGATTATTTTGAAAGGGATATGTAACACATCGGTTAATTTTTTTTATTGCTGTTAATTGAAGTTTTAATATTTTTTTCGTTCAAAAACTTTTCAATCTCTTTTTGTTTCCTCCCATTTATTTTCTCAAAGCGCTTTGTAAAAGAAAAATTGGCCTTGAATAAGTTACCATCTTGGGCGAGTTTGTCTAATTCTTGATCTAGCTCTACGAAAATATCCGTAGATGATGAAATAAATTCATAGATTTCTTTTGAAGTTTTTTTATAATCATTAGGTAAATTA
>NZ_JBNLYC010000050.1:0-30287 GCF_050172015.1 Bacillus sp. GMa5/1
ATATTAACACTGGAAAGAACTATATGTAAATAATAAAAATAGATTGTTAATTTCTTAGAATAATATATTGAAAAAGCGGATTCTCATGTGTGATAGAACCTATTTTTAATATATTTTGCTAAAAAAAACAATTGGTGTGGGCTAATAATAAGTGGGGATGAAGAAACCCCCACTTATTAAAGTTTCACTTTATTTTTCAATTTTTGCCCACTTGAAGTTTAATTGCCCTGCAAAGTCTACTTGCACAATTCCTTTCACATAAGAACGTTCTAAATAAGATTCGCCTTTTTGGTAAAGAGGAGCGATAACAGAGTCTTTAAATAATATTTTCTCGGATGCTAGTAATGCTTCCCAGCGAGCTTTTTCATCACCAGCTAAAGTTGTTTTCACTTTTGCTATTGTTTCATCGAATTCCTTATTAGAGTAATGATCTAAGTTATAAGGGTTATTCGTTGTAAATAGCTCAAGGAATGTAATTGGATCCGCAAAGTCAGGGCTCCAGCCATCAATTCCGATTTCGTAGTCACCTTTTAATAAAAGCGAAACTTGTTGCTTACGCGGTTGCGGTTTTATATTTACTGTTAATCCATTTAGATTCTTTTCTAGTTGTCCTTTTAAGAATTCACCAGTTTTCTTATCAAGATCAGCATCACTCGTTAATAATTCTAATGTTATCTTTTCAGAACCAAGCTCTTGTTTAGCTTTTTTCCATAACTCTTGTGCAGATTTTGTATCAACTTTTGTTAAATCGCCATTTGCAGTACGGAAGTCTTTTCCTTCAGGTCCTTTTGCAAAGTTTTTTGGAACGAGACCAAATGTTGGTGTAGATCCATCATTTAATAACGTATTTACAAAGGATTTTCTATCAATTGTTTGATCAATTGCTTGGCGTGCAGAAACGTTTTGAAGCACTTTGTTTTGTTGATTCATACGTAAAAATTGTACGCCTACGTTTGGACGTTCTTTAAAGTTAGCATCCTTTTTATATTTATCGACGAAGTCAGATGTTAGTTTTATACGATCTAATTGTTTTGACTCGAATAAATTTACTTCTGTTGATTTTTCTTTTACGACGTTAAAATTGATTTCTTCTAGTTTGACAGTATCTTTATCCCAATAGGTAGGGTTTTTCTTGAATTTAAAGCTTTGTTCGTGCTTCCAATCGCTTAGTGTAAAAGCTCCGTTGTACAAGATTGTATTATCTTCTAAAGCGTACTTATCACCTTGTGCTTTAAAGAATTCCTCGTTAATTGGTAGAAATGTTGGGAACGCTGTTAAGCTAATAAAATACGGAACAGGACGCTCCAATTCTACCTCAAACGTATGGTCATCAACTGCTTTTACACCAAGTTGGTCGGCTGGAAGTTCTTTGTTGTTAATTCTTGTTGCGTTTTTAATATCAAAGAATAGAAATGCATATTCAGAGGCTGTTGCTGGATCTACGGCTCTTTGCCAAGCGAACACAAAATCTTTAGCTGTAACAGGAGTGCCGTTTGACCATTTTGAATCTCGTAAATGGAATGTGTATTTCGTTTTATCGCCACTTACTTCATGAGATTTTGCAACACCAGGAACAGGTTTGTTACCTTCACCAAGATTATACAAACCTTCAAATACGTTTCTCATTACTTGACCAGAATCAGTATCTGTAGCACGAGCCGTATCCATTGTTCGTATTTCAGTAGGTGAAGATAAGTTTAAAACCTGTTTACTAGGTGCCTCGTCTTTTGCATTTGCTCCGCTTGCTTCGTTTTTATAACTACCGCAACCAGTTAATAAAATACTTACTCCTACAACTGATGCAATACCGGGTACAAACTTCTTTTTCATTTGATTTTCCTCCTAAATAATTAAGTTTGGATGATGATGAGGGAAATGAAAAATAAAAAATCCCTCTTTTCATATTGAGAAAGAGGGATTTTTACGTACAAGTTATGCACCCGTATATAAACGAAGTCCCTCATTCTATCTTTCAAGCATAAAGCTTGCAGGAAGTGGCACAGTATTCAAAATGAACCTGTTGCCGAGGTTTCAAAGGGCCAGTCCCTCCACCTCTCTTGATACAATGAGTAAACGAATAAATTTTATTAATTTTTGTGTTTCTTTGATAATTCAAAATCTTACACCTTGAATAATGAAGTGTCAACTAAATGAAATATAGTTTAAATTTTCAGTTTTATTAAATAGAAAAACCACTGCATAGGACAGTGGTTTTTCTACTAGAAGTTAAAGTTATCTGGATCTGGACCAACGCGACGATCATCATTTAAAGCTTGAATTGCTTTCATATCATCAGCACTTAATTCAAAGTCGAAGATGTTTGCATTTTCAATAATGCGATGTTCTTTAATTGATTTGGGAATTGTTACAACTTCGTTTTGTAAATCCCAGCGTAAAATAATTTGCGCAGTTGATTTATTATATTTTGTCGCAATTTCTTGTAACGTTGGATTATCTAGTAGTTGTCCTTGCATTAATGGTGACCAAGCTTCAAGCTGGATATTATGTTCTTTACAGAATGCATGTAACTCTTCTTGTGCTAAACGTGGGTGGTATTCCACTTGGTTGACCATTGGCTTAATTTCAGCAATTTCAAACACGTCTTGTAAGTGGTGAATGTGGAAATTACTCACACCGATAGCGCGAACACGGCCATCTTTATAAAGTTTTTCTAATGCTTTCCATGATTCGGTATATTTCCCTTTTACAGGCCAATGTACTAAATATAAATCTAAATATTCTAGACCTAATTTCTCTAATGTAGTTTCAAATGCTTGAAGTGTTGTTTCATATCCTTGATCGTTATTCCATACTTTTGAGGTAATAAATAATTCTTCGCGTGAAACACCGGATTCACGAATCGCTTGTCCAACGCCTTCTTCATTTTGATAGATTGCTGCAGTATCGATGCTGCGGTAGCCATTTTTAATTGCTGCTTTGACAGAATCAATTACTTCTGAACCATCTTCTACTTTAAAAACACCTAAACCAAACCAAGGCATTTTTACACCGTTATGTAATGTTGTATAGTCTTTTAAACTTGTTAAAATCATATCATTTCCCCCTAGCTTTTTTGTTTGTTGCTTCTACTGCTTTTTGAATTGCCTCTGAAAAATTATATTCGTATAAAGTTTTGAGACCCTCAGCTGTGGAACCACCTGGCGTTGTTACTTGTTCGCGGAGGTTAGCTGGATTTTGCGTTTGTTCGAGCATAGAAGCAGAGCCAGAAATCATTTGAATGACAAGATGTTTTGCGGTTTCTTCATCGACTCCATAACTTTTTGTTGTTTCAATTAAGCTTTCAGCAAAGTAATAAAGGAAGGCTGGTGCACTTCCAGTAACTGCAGTAAGCTGATGAACTTCTTCCTCAGTACAAAGTTGCGAAGTACCAATACCTTTTAAAAGCAGTTGCAGGGTTTCTTGATGCATCTCATTTACTGATTGTCCCATTGTATATAAGGAGATAGATTTTCCAATTTCAGCAGCTGTATTAGGCATAATCCAAGCAACAGGCGTGCCCTTTGGGAGTCTAGCTTCTAAATAAGATGGTCCAATGCCAGCTGCGACTGTTACGACTAGTTGATTTGATATTAACGGAGATAGCTCAGCTAATAACTCTTCATGAGCAGAAGGTGGCATTGCTAAAACAACCGTATCAACAGATGTAACATGCTGTTTCCAATCTGTTGCAGTAGACACATTATATCGATGTTGTAACTGTTTTAGCTTTTCTACGTTGCTTCGATTAGAGACGATAATTTCTTCGATGTACTCTTTGCTTGTTTTAAGTAATCCGGAAAATATAGCTTCTGCCATACGACCGGCACCAATAAATAAAATTCGATGTTTAGTTAGCATATTCTTTATTCCTTTCTAGTAGAGATATGTTATAAAAACGATATCATCTTTAAGAGAATGTTGTAAAAAGAAAAGACTTACCGTAGATGGAATGGATAATGAGAAGGCGGAAATTCATGCTAATATTAACTGTTATTAATCTCTTTATATGTGTAGCTGGTTTGCTAGAGTGGAAGAGCAATTATAGGGGGCAAGAACATACAAATAATTATATCTAGAAAATAATTAGAATTGAAAAACCCCTGAAGCATATATGCTTCAGGGGTTTACTAATAGAATATAAGATTATGCTTTTGTCATACCAAGTAATACAGCGCCGCCGATAATTAAAACACTACCTAGTGCAATAAAGATCAATTGACGTTTTGTTTTCTTTTCACCTAAGAAGACAATCGCACCAAATGTTGAGATAACGATTCCAGTTTGAGATAATGGGAAGCTTGTTGCTACTCCAACACGTGGTAATGAAAGAAGTAAGAATAAGTTTCCAGTTCCCCATAGTAAACCAGACAAAGCATTACGGATTGCATATTTGTTAAATGGTTTATGTTTAGACGTCAGTACAACCGCACCAACAAACATACCAACTGCTTGTGGTAAAATAGCAGACCAACCATCAATATTATACCAACGAATAATAATTACATATACAAGATAGCCGAAAGTAGAAACAATTAAAGTAAGAAGTCCTTTTTTCAATTGTCCAGGTGGCTGAGCATTTTCTTTATCATCTAATGATGTGAATACAACACCAACTACAATTAATAGGATTGCAATCGTTCCCAGAATGATCGTTGTAGTAGTAGTCCACTCACGGAAAGCGATAACCCCAAAGATAGAAGTTGCAACAAGTTGCATACCAGTAGAAATCGTTACAGTAGTTGAAACACCTAGTTTTTCAACTGTTTTTAATTGGTTTACTTGTCCTAAAGCCCAGAATAAACCTGAAATAAAACCAACAATTAAGATTGTCATTGTTAAAGCTGGTTGAGTAAATACATACATAATTGTTGCGAAGAATAGAGCACCGATTGTCATACCTACCGTTTGGCTATATGCACCACCGCCCATTTTTACGCTTACTAATAAGATGTTTCCCCATGCAATTGCAGGAAGAAGCGCTAATAAAATGTCCATTACAAGACTCCCTTCGGTTTGCTATACCAATATAGTTACATATCGTTCTAACGATCGGTAATGCCCCACTAATAGAGTAGAAGATTACCGATCGCTAAAACAGGATGAAGAATTCACAATATAAATGCGTTTTCATTTCTTCATTTTTTGAAACACCTCCATATAATAACAGGAAATTGCCTATTTTAGAAAGTGAATTCAAATAAAATGTATATTTAAATAAGAGGTAAAATTCAGTTATTTCCCATTGGTATATTTTATTTCCTAAGAAATAAAGAAGCAGCTTCGACAAAAGCTGCTTTAAGAGTTAGTGATTCTTTTATTAATAAGTTGAATACATAGTAGAAATACGAGTGACATACCGATAGTAATAACTACAAGTGTCCAGGCGAGTTGCATATTACTTGCATCAATAGCCATGTAAATTGCAGTTGGGATTGTCTGTGTTTTACCAGGAATGTTCCCAGCAAACATGAGTGTAGCACCAAACTCACCGAGCGCGCGGACAAAGCTCAAAATCATCCCGCTTAGTAAGGCAGGAAATGCGAGTGGAAGTGTAACGTGCAGAAAAACTTGATATTCACTTGCGCCAAGGTCACGAGCACTTTCTTCAATTTGTACATTTGCGATAGAAAATCCCGTTTTCGCTGATTGGTACATAAGCGGAAATGCAACAACTGTAGAAGCGATAATCGCAGCAGTAGATGTGAACATAATAGACTGCTGAAATAATGATTCAACCCACTTTCCGATCGGGCTGTTGTTTCCAAAGATGATAATGAGAAAGAAGCCGATAACAGTTGGTGGAAGTACCATTGGTAATAAAAATATGGTTTCTAATAGTACTTTATATCGCCATGAGGAGCGAGCTAGTGCTCGCCCGACAATTGTCCCTAAAATTGTAACGAGAATAGTGGCGCACGCAGCTACTCTTAAAGATAGAAAGACAGGCGATAAAATAGCATCAATGCTCATAGTAATTACGACAGAACTGTAAATCCATATTTCTTAAAGATAGATTGTGCATCTTTTGACTGCAAATACTCATAAAATGAAGTCGCCTCTTTCTTATGTTTAGATTCCTTTATAACACCTAAAGGATAGTGGATTGGCTCATGAGAAGTAGCTGCTGCTGTCTCACCAATCTTTACTTTATCCGAAATGAGAGCATCTGTTTTGTATACGATGCCAGCATCGACATTCCCTGTTTCTACATATGTTAACACTTGGCGAACATCTTTTGTAAATACGACTTTATTTTGAACATCATTCCAAAGGTTTTCGTGTGTTAGAGAAGCCTTTGCATATTTGCCAGCAGGTACAGATTCAGGTGTACCAAGTGCAATTTTTTTGATTTTCTCATCTTTTAAATCTTGAAATTTTGTAAGTGAACTATCTTTAGGGATGACTAGAACTAGTTCATTTCCAAGAAGATTTTTCCCTTCTTTTTCACTAATGAATCCTTTTTTTACAAGGGTTTGGAATTTATCTTCTGCTGCAGAGAAGAATAAATCAGCAGGTGCACCTTGTTCAATTTGTTGTTGAAGTGCTCCAGAAGCACCGAAGTTAAAAGAAAGTTTGATATTTGGCTCTTTTTCTTTATATTGTTTTTCGATTTCTTTTAATGCATCTTGTAAGCTTGCAGCAGCTGAGATAGTCAGTTCAACTGTTTTATCCTCTTTAGCAGCTGACTTTGTATGCTTTTCCCCACTTGTACAAGCAGCACTAAATATAAGAAGGAAAGAAAGTATAAGTGCCCCGATGGAACGTAATGTAAATTTATTCATAAAAAAATCCCCTTTCGTTTTGATACATCTAATTATAACTAATTATATCTAAATATAACTAGTTATAATTGAATGTAATTTGAACATATATCTATTTTTAAAAAATAGGAGAAATATTCTTTTCTTTGTTACAATGAAAGGAGAAAGTGAGGAATCGTCTATGGATCATCATTCCTACACAACGGAAGAAGTAGCAAAGCGATTAAAAGTATCAAAATTAACTGTATACGACTTAATTAAAAAAGGAGAACTTCCTTCTTATAGAGTTGGTAGACAGATGCGCATTGATGCAACAGATTTAGATCAATATATAAAACAAATGAAAACAGGAAAGGTACAAGTTACTCCTGTAAAAAACGATGGTAGTAGTATCTTGAACACGTGTATTATTAGTGGTCAAGAACTAACGTTAGATATGTTAGCTAAACGTATAGAAAATCGTTTGCCAAGTTCTAATGTTTTAAGGGCGTATCAAGGTAGCTTAACGAGTTTAGTGAAAATGTATCAAGGAGAAGGAAGTATCGTTAGTTTGCATTTGTTTGATGGTGAAACTGGTACATATAATGTTCCTTACGTAAAACGCATTTTAGTAGGACAGCCATGCATTATGATTAATTTATTGTCCAGAAATGTAGGATTTTATGTCCGAAAAGGAAATCCGAAGAGAATAAAGGCATGGGCTGACATATCCGGGTCCACTATAAAGTTTGTGAATCGAGAAAAGGGTTCTGGTATTAGAGTGTTAGTCGATGAACAATTACGAATCCAAAAATTAAATAAAGCTGATATTAGTGGATATGAATGGGAAGAATCGAATCATCTTGGTGTTGCCACGCAAGTTGCAAATGGAAAAGCTGATGTAGGAGTAGGTTCAGAAAAGTTTTCGCAAATTGTAAATGTGGACTTTATTCCAATCATGAAAGAACAGTATGATTTAGTAATTTTGAAGAATAAAGAAAATGAAGAGTTGATTGAAGTTGTGAAAGACATTCTGCAATCGGAAGAATTTCATAATGAATTAAATGCGATTGGCGGATATGATATTACGAAAACAGGTCAAATTGTATATGAAACAAACTAAAAAGCTGCTTGTCTATAAGACGAGCAGCTTTTTCTATATATAAAGGGGGTTGGGAAAACAAAGTGTTAAACAAGACCTTGAGCAAGTGTATAAATGAAAGCCGTAAGAAGAGTGGCTCCACTTGCAAGTCCGATAAAGTCTGATTTGTTGAAAGTAATGTTGTTCATTATAAACTCTCCTTATTTGTTTAATGTAGTTGCAACAGCTTTTGCATCGACAAGTGCGGATAGCACCATGCCCATTGTATTTAAAAATTTATTTGATTTCATATTGTTCATCATGCGTATCCGCTCCTTTTCGAATTGTTGTTGCCCTGCTTATGTCTTAATTATAGGAAATATGGCTACTTGCAACTATCGAATTAGCTTACGAAAGACTTACACTTTTGTAAGAAAAAAAGACATTCATGTAAGAATGTCTTTCACAGCATATTGATATGATGATGGTCTTCAATTGTTTTTAAAAAACTACGCATTGAATTCGTCATATAGCTATCTTTACGGCGTATGAAAACCGTTGAAATACTGCCGTATTTTTCAGGGATTGCATGACAATGTACCTTACCTGCTTTAGAAAGATGATGGACAGCAGACTGTGGTACGAGTGTAATTCCGAGGCCGAGTGCAACGCTGTTTAATATTGTCTCTAATATATTGAATTCCATAATTCTTTTTGGTAGCAAACCTTCATCTTTAAGCCAACGTTCTAGTTTGGAGCGGTATCCACATCCTTGGTTAAAAACGAGTAGAGGAGTTGTTGTAAATTCTTCTATATGAAAGGCTTTATTTTGTGTTATAAGCATTAATTTCTCTGTACTAACATCGTATTGTTCGATTAGTGGATGTTTAATAGGACCTGATATAAAGGCGCCATCCAATTGATGATCAAGTACTTCTCTAATTAATTCTTCTGTTAGACCCGCTTGTAATGATAAATCGACATTTGGATAGCTTTTATAGTAAGAAGATAAAATGGTAGGCAGTGTACTTACTGTTTCGACTGTACCGATTTTCAATATACCGGAGGGTGTTTCGCTATCTAAAAATACTTGTTTTAGTTCGTCGACATCTTGCAAAATTTTACTAACATAAACGAGCATTTTTCTTCCTTCAGCTGTTAAAGTCATTCCTCGTTTATGGCGGTAAAAGAGTGGGGTTTTTAATTCGTTTTCTAGTTGTTTAATACGTGTAGTTACATTTGATTGTACATAATTTAATTCCTTTGCTGCGCTACTTACACTACCCTGATCGGCAACGCTTTTAAAGATTTGTAAGTCTCGTAATTCCATTTTGTAATCCCCCTTGATGTTAACTATCATTATAAATGATAGTTAACATCATTTTGAATCATTTTACGTGATATATTTTTTCTTTTACAATTCTCTTTGTGCAAATAGAAAGAAACGGGGGATTGCGGTGAGAAGAGGTCAAATGATAATAGGGGCTGTAGCGTGTTTAATTGCGAGTATGTCATGGGGAGCGATGTTTCCAGTTGCTGATCATGCGCTAGAATACATAGATCCATTTTATTTTTCGCTTATTCGCTATGGAGCAGTGGCGATAATGCTGATTGTATTGTTGTTAGTGAAAGAAGGAAAACAGGCATTTCGTTTAGAGAGAAGAGGAAAGTTACTCGTCTTTTTTGGAACGATGGCATTTACAGTATATAATGTCCTCATATTTTTAGGGCAAATGTTGATGGGTAAGTCGGGTGTAATGGTAGCTTCCATTATGGAAGCACTTATGCCGATGATTTCTATTTGTATTTTATGGGGATATAAGCATATAAAACCGAAGAAGTATAAGATAACGAGTATGGTTATTGCTTTTGTAGGAGCTGTGTTTGTTATTACAAAAGGTGACATGAGTTTCTTTGTAACATTGAAAGATAATATGTTCCCATTAGCATTTATATTTATTGGTGTTATAGGCTGGGTTATTTATACGATGGGTGGTCAAACGTGTAGTGATTTGTCAACATTACGTTATTCTACGTTGACGTGTGTATTCGGTACGACTGTTACAGGAATTATAACGGTAATTATTACGTGGCTTGGATATGTTTCAGTTCCTAGTATGGGAACGATTTCTATTGTGAAATATGATTTGTTATTTATGATGACATTGCCAGGTATTGTAGCGCTACTTGCTTGGAACTACGGTGTGAAAATTTTATCATCCATTAATGGGATTTTATTTATTAATTTTGTACCAATTACGACTTTAGCTATTATGATGATGCAAGGGTATCAAATCACAATGTTTGATATTATAGGGACTGTACTTGTTATTGCAGCACTTATTCGCAATAACGTTTGCCAGAGAAAAGAAGAAAATATAAATAAGAGAGTTTTACAAGAAGAACAATTACGTCAAGCTGTTTAATAGGCAAATGGAGGATTTCACATGTTAGAAAGTTTATTGTTTTTCTTCGCCGTCGGAGTTGGCTGTGAGCTTGCAGCAATTAATCGAAATGGTCGTAAAAAGATAAAACAACAAGCTGAGCTGATACAGCTTTTAAAAGAGTTGAAAGAAAGAAAAAATTAAAAAGACGACCGGGCATAGACGGTCGTCTTTTTCTATATAAAGGGGAAAGGGGACACAAAGTTATACAAGCGTAGCAGCGTAAATAAAAGCAGTAAGAAGAAGAGAGCCGCTAGCTAATCCTAAAAAGTCTAATTTGTTAAAAGTGATGTTATTCATAATACATTCTCCTTACTTGTTTAATGTAGAAGCAACAGCTTTTGCATCGAAAAGAGCCGATAATACCATGCCCATTGTATGTAAGAAATTGTTCGTTTTCATTTTGTTCATCATATTAATCGACTCCTTTTCGAATAATTGTTGCCCTGTTTCTGACTTAATTGTATGAAATATAGTAAGAAGTAACTATCGAATTAGCTTACAAGAAAATTACACTTTTGTAAGAATTGAAATTTAACAATTCATACTTATTTTTATTACCAACTCCTAAAACTTAGTGTTATAATTGTTGTAAGAATATGATTATACTTCGGATGTTTAGAAAGGAACGAAATAAATGTATAAACCAATTACATTTTTGTTGAAATATATATTTAAAACAGCTGGGAAAGTAGAAGTGCAAGGAAGAGAAAAGCTACCAGAAGGTGGTCCGTATGTTGTTGCGTGTACACATACAAGTTTTATGGATGTATTAATGTTAGCTACAGGGATGTACCCAACTCAAATTCATTACATGGCAAAAAAAGAATTATTTGAAGGGAAATTCAAAAATTGGTTCTTTAAAAATGTAAATGCATTCCCTGTAGATCGCGCGAATCCGGGACCGAGTACACTTAAAATTCCATCACGTTTATTAAAAGAAGGAAAGGTAGTAGGGATTTTTCCGAGTGGAACGAGATCAGCGGAAGATGTTTCATTAAAAGCGGGTGCTGTGACAATTGCGATGCGTTCTAATGTACCTTTAGTGCCGGCAGCTTATGTTGGTCCATCAAGTGTAAAAGAATTAATAAAGGGGAAAAAGGCAAAATTGATTTTTGGAGATCCGATTCAAATTGAGGCTGGAGAACAAATAGATCGAAAAACCGCTATGAAAATGATGACAGATCAATTAAATGAGAAGTTTGAGGAGTTAAAAGAAGCTTTGCAATCAAATCAAAAATAAGAAAAGACGACCGGGCATAGACGGTCGTCTTTTCTATTACTATTTATAATAAAGGGGAAAGGGGACACAAAGTTATACAAGCGTAGCGGCGTAAATAAAAGCAGTAAGAAGAAGCGAGCCACTAGCTAGTCCTAAAAAATCTAATTTGTTAAAAGTGATGTTATTCATAATATATTCTCCTTACTTGTTTAATGTAGAAGCAACAGCTTTTGCGTCGATAAGAGCGGAAAATACCATGCCCATTGTATGTAAGAAATTGTTCGTTTTCATTTTGTTCATCATATTAATCCGCTCCTTTTCGAATAGTTGTTACCTTGTTTCTGACTTAATTGTATGAAATGTTGCGGAAAGTCACTATCGAATTAGCTTACAGAAAAATTACACTTTTGTAAGAGAAACAAATGAAGGTGTAATGATAAGAAGATTTGACATATGTTCATGAGATTCATTAACTTAAAGATAGAGGTGAGTGCATGGCTAATATTAAAGATATCGCAAAGATGGCGGGAGTTTCAGTTACGACTGTTTCGAGAGTGTTGAATGATCACCCATATGTAAGTGAAGAAAAAAGGAAAGCGGTTATAGAGATAGTTGAGAAATTGAATTACTCGCAAAACGCAAATGCTGTTCATTTATCAAAAGGAAAGACGAATATTGTTGGTGTGATTTTACCGTATATTAATCATCCGTGTTTTGATGCGATGGTGAGCGGAATGATGGAGATTGCGTTAACTCATAATTACAGAGTGTTACTTTGCCAAACGAATTATAATAAAAAAGAAGAAATGAAAAGTTTACATATGTTAAAAACAAAACAATTGGATGGTCTTATTATTTGTTCACGTGCAAATGATTGGGAAACGATAGAACCGTATGCTTCTTACGGCACAATAATTGCTTGTGAAGATAATGATATTTCAAACATCTCAAGTGTATATACGAATCATTCAGCGGCCTTTCAATTAGGAATGGATTATTTGATTGAGAAAGGTTATAAAAAAATTGGCTATTGTACGGGAAGAAAATTAGGGCCGAGTAGTCAAAAGCGTTTTGATGTTTATAAACAGCAATTGCAATCTATAGATGAAGAGGTTAACGAAGAATGGATTTTTACAGAATGTTTTACACTAGAAGATGGTGTAAAAGTGGCTCATAAGTTAAAAGAGATGCAGGATCTTCCTGGAGCATTAATAGTAGCAGGTGATGAAGTTGCGATTGGGGTTATGACAGAGGTTGAAAAATTAGGGATTCAAGTTCCTGAGGATTTAGCGATTATTGGCTTTGATAATCAACCTATCTCGCAAGTGTTACAATTGACAACTATTGATCAAAATTTAAAGGAGATAGGGAAAACTGCTTTTGAAATGTTGCATAGAAAAGTGAATGACGAGAGTTCTAAACAAGAAAAGCTGGAAATTCCATACGAACTTGTGGAACGCTCTACAGTTTAATCTTAATCCGTTATGTGTATAATCGCATAACGGATTATTTTTTTGAAATATCTTTGACAGGAAACGCGTTTCATACTTTATAAAGGAGTTAAACCGGTCTGTAATATCCATGGATTCTTTTCAAGTGTTAAAGCAGTGAATAGAATTTGGAGGAATATGCATGAATGAACTTTTATCGAGTATGAAAAAGTATGTAGATGATGATGAAAAGATTTTGGTTTTTGTGGTAGGGATCTTTGAGAAGGATAATTTCATGTTATGTTATCAACATGGAATTTTTGTTGCCACTACTAGACGCCTCCTGTTTTACGGGAAATTTCCTTACTATCCTTCAACATTTAAAGAGTACTCATATGTGCATATAGATAGCATAGATTTTCATCCGTACTTTGAGTTTACTTGTAATCATGAAACCATTCGCGCTAAGTATATTCAGAAAGGGAATGTGGAGCAATTTGTCCGTGCAGTTAGAGCAAATATGAATAATTAATCAACCCTCTGTTTAAACATAATATTTCAATTTTTAAGAGGGAAAACGCGGAATAAAAACCACTTCTAAACCTCTAGGAGATAGTGATACAATGTCAAATGGGGGGAGGGTATGAACTATGGTTAATCAACGTATAAAGGAAATAACACTAATTACAATTGGTTCATTATTATTCGCAATTGGTATTAATTACTTTGCAATTCCAAACCGTTTATCGGAAGGTGGAATTATTGGTTTAACGGTTGTTACGTACTACTTATTTGATTGGTCACCAGGGATTGTGAATTTTGCTATAAATGCAATTTTACTAGCTATTGGTTATAAATTTTTTGATAAGAAAACAATGATTTATACAATTTTAGGGATTGTAGAAACATCTTTGTTTTTATACGTTACAGAACATATTGAGTATCATGTAAATAGTGATACATTATTAGCAGCTTTATTTGCTGGTTTATTTGTGGGTATTGGATTAGGCTGTATGTTCAAAGCCGGAGGTACATCGGGAGGGTCAGCAATCTTAGCTCGGTTAGCAAATCAATATTTAGGTTGGAGCGTAGGTAAAGGCGTACTAATTATTGATATTGTTGTAATTGCTGGTTCTGTATTTATAATAGGGCAAGAAAAGGCAATGTATACACTTGTAGCTGTGTTCATCGGAGCGAAGGTGATTGATTTCATTGTAGAAGGAATGGATACAAAAACGGCTGTTACGATTATCTCGAATCAACCAGATTTAATTCGTGAAGCTATTACGAAAAATATGACACGCGGTGTTACTGTATTAGAAGGGCGCGGCGGATATACTGGTAAAAATAAAGAAGTTTTATATGTTGTTATTAATAAACAAGAGCTTGTTAAGTTAAAACAAGTTATTAGCCGGGTAGATGAAGATGCTTTCGTTGTTATACATGATGTACGTGATGTACTTGGCGGTGGCTTTAAAGCAAGCTAAAAGGTGAACGAGTAAATTCGTTCACCTTTTTTAATTCTTACAAAAATGTAAGTGTAATGTAATGAGATTCAATAGTAGATTTTATTCCCCCTTTTTAAAATGGATGTATATATATCCTGCAGAGGAGGAATGTTTATTATGAAGAAAAAAATGATCACTACTATAATAGCGATGATAGTGATAGTAGTAATGTTACTGCCTACGAAACTTGGACCGGTTATCGATAAATATAATCCATTTTATAAGACGAAAGAATACTATACGGTTGTGAATACAATTGGTCAGCATATTGGTGATGAGTGGTATGAATATGAATTTATTGCATTCGATGAACGTGGTAGAGAGCAGAAAATAAAGAAAACGGTTAAGCATATGTTAAAGAGAGATGAAGCATTAAAGGTTTTTGCAAAAGGACGTTACGGTGAATCAATTGAAGAGATTGAGGTTGCAAATATTCCTATAAATGCGAAGAGTAAACTTTTAACGATGAGATAGTGAAATATACCCCCAGCTATTTTTTGTCGAAAATAAAAATACTAGGTAAGGGTATTTTTGTGGTTAATAAAAAGCCTTAGTCTATATGGACTAAGGCTTTTTTGTTATATAAAGGGGAAGGGGGTACATTGTAGTAGCACGGGTGAAAGGTATAAGAAGAGTAGCTACTAGCAATGCAATTTGGTTATTTGAGTGTTCTTCTTATTTGGCTTACTTTCTAACTTTATTGTACGAAATATAAGTAAGGGAAACTATCGAATTACATTACACATAACTTACAAACATGTAAGTCTTCTGTAATGTAATTCGATAGTTAAAAGATAGTAATTTTCATATAGTGTAACTAGAAAGTCTTAATGTATTACTTTCTGTTTGTAATGAAGAATGAAAAACCAACTAATTTTTAATAATCCTCATCTGAATAAAGATGAGGATCCTTTTTTAAACCTTACAACATTGTAAGGTTTACGTAAGTTAATTCGATAGTAAATTTGTCATATTTTTTGCATAATAGATACAGATAGAAAAATAATTAGGGATCTAGTAAGAAGGGAGAAAAATGGGATGCGTAAAGAAGAAGTAGTGAAGTTACCAATTAAAGATTTCTGTAGCTACTTTACTGTTGCCGTAGTGTGTATTGGATTATTTGATATCATAACAAACTTAATTGTTAAATAATATAGATGCTAAAACAAGAAAGGAAGTCCTTTCTTGTTTTTTTTATGGGGGCATAAAGATGAAATGGATTGATAGTCATATACATGTTGATCAATATAAGGATGAAGAGAAGAACAGATTACTGAAAGAGGTGGAAAATAGTAATGAAATAAAGGGGCTTATTGCTGTATCTATGAATTATCAATCTTGTAAGGAAACGTTATCTTTAGCGAAGAAGTATCCCTTTATATATCCAGCGATAGGGTTTCATCCAGAGCAACAGATTCATAAAGAAGAGTGTGAACAGATTTATAAACTTATTGAACAGAACGCAGAGGAAATTGTTGCGATTGGTGAAGTAGGTTTGCCCTATTATTTGAGAAAAGAAGATGAAAGAATTGCTGCAGATCCATACATAGCTGTATTGAAAAAATTTATAGAACTAGCTAGTAAGTATAATTTGCCGATTGTATTACACGCAGTTTATGAAGATGCTGACATTGTATGTGATTTGCTAGAGAAATATAAAGTTTCACTTGCACACTTCCATTGGTTTAAAGGAAGCGATGAAACAATGAAACGGATGATGAGAAATGGTTATTATATTTCGATTACACCGGATGTTTTATATAAGGAGAAGATTAGAAAAATCGTTTCGTATTATCCGCTTGAATATATGATGGTAGAAACAGATGGACCGTGGGAATTTCAAGAGGGTGTTATAACGCATCCAAGAATGATTCGAGAGGTATTAAAGGAAATTAGTTCTATAAAAAACATATCCATTGATAAGGTCGCAAAAACAATATATGAAAATACAAGTCGATTTTATTTGAAAGGATAGGAGAATTATAGTTTTAATCATGTAACGGAAAAAGTGAAAATTGAATGTATTTAATAAAATGCCACGGTTTGATATATGACAAAAAACCACCAAGCGTTCCGCTCGGTGGTTTTGTATTAGGATTCTAATTTTCTCGCACGTTTTAATAATAAAAGAAAGACAATGATAACGAACCCCAGTATAAGGAAGAAGCCATATTGCTTTATATAATCAATTATGTCATTCGCACTGGTTGGTTTTTCAACGTGAATGCCGTCTTTATTCGTCGTAATATGAATATCTTTCATTTTTACTTCATTCTTTTCCTTTTGTAAATCAATCCACTCTATATTTGGAATACTTTCTAGATCCTTTAATACTTCTTTTAATGGTTTCACACCTAAGTAAGGATGATAGAATGCACCAATAACTCCATCGGATAATTTAGAAACAGATAGAGCACGTTCTTTCATTTTAGCAATAGTTTGTGGCGTATCTTCTTCAATAAATCCGACTGTTTCAGGCAATAGTTTCATTCCATGTAAAAATGACGGAGTACTTGTATAATATGGTGAGTGCATGGATTTCCAAGTTGTATCATTTAACTGTAGTTGTCCTACATAAGTTGAAAAGTACCTTGATAATATTTCATATCCTTTTTGAGACATCGTGTAATGAGGTGCTTCAAAGGCAACAGGATATAGTTTAGCATCTACAAGTTCTTGAATTCCTTTTTCAATATGATCTTTCGTATATTTTCCCTCGAATTCTTCCCCTTTTTTTACATATTGGTTATATGCCTCTATATTTGGAAAGTCATCTTTTGTCTTCGGTTTTTCATGCTTCGGTTGGCGAATTGGTTGATCTGTTTTGACATCCCAAAATTCAAAGCCCTCACCTGTTTCACTGTCATAAAATTGGTGAGTATAACCATGCATAATAATTGCTGCACCATCATCTTGCATAGAGCGTAAAAGATCAACTAGTTCTGGTTTATCTTTTAAATGTATTATCTTTCCTGTATCTGGATCTTTATATACCGGAATAATAGTAATCATGTAAGGCATCTTTTTCTCTTTTAGTAATTCAGCAATTTCTTTTAATTGATTTATATCTGCTGCTGGGTGAACATCCTCAAGACGTAAATAAGCTTCAACTTTATTTTTCGTTGGTTTTTGGCTGAAATAAGAAAATAACATTTCACCGACGTAATGAGACATCCAGTCAAAGAGGTTAGGTGTTGCAACATAATAAGATATTTCATGCTGAACGATTAGTGGGTTAGTGTTATTTGAGCTTAAAGCGTTAGCAAGCACAGTTCCATTCGTATCAAATGATTGAATTAATCGTTCCTCTTCTAAGGTATTTTTTAGCTTCTTTTCTGGATATTCAATTTTATTAACTCGTATATCGTCACTCTTCAATGTAATGAAAGAAAAACGCTTAGATAATTGTTCAACATTTTGTCCTAATACTAATACAGGGCCGGAGAAGTTTTCTAGAAATTGTTTCGTTTCATCAGAAAACGCTTCTTTTGTTTCACCGATATAAACAATATGTGTATAGGAGGATACGTTATTAATTGAAGTTGCTTCTTTTAAGTTTTTTACGGTTATATCATTTGTAAAATGTCCTAATTGAGTATTAAGGATTTGAACATTATTTGAAACTTTATCGTCTTGTGTACTATACAAAACAAGTACTTTTGGTTTTGATGATGTTTGTGCAGAGGTGTAGGTAGGGATGAGTAGTAAAATGCTGAACAAGAGTGTTAGGCATTTTTTCATTTTGTACGCTCCTATTCTATATATAGAGTTCAGTTTACAATTATATACAAAAAATGCGTTATAGTCTATGAAAGTTACATTTTTGCACGTATTTACCAGCTGTTTTTTCACAAAATCGGTCTAAAGCATGATGATAATACGTATAGTTATTTGCTATGATAAAAGAGTAATAGAATGTAGGTAATTGTAAAGGGAAGGCTGAAAGGGGACAAATTTCAGCGGAGAAAGAGGTAGAGGTAGTGAAGAAATTCTTTGTAGGATTTTTAGTTGTTCTTGGAGTATATTTATATTTCCAAGGAAAGTCTGAAGGAATGGATAAGCTAGTGAATGGAACAAGCTATGTTGATTCAGAAGAAGCAAAACAGATGAAACAAATCATTATAGAGGAAGCGAAGAAAGTAAATCTTCCAGAATGGATACCTCTTGCAATTGCCGAGCATGAAAGTCGATTAAATCCAAGAAGTGTTGGAGATAATGGAACTTCATTCGGATTGTTTCAACTACACCGCGGCGGCGGGCTTGCACCAGAACATTTAACTGATGATGAGCTGAAAGATCCACGTACAAATGCGCAAATTGCAATGCCGCATTTAATGAAAGGATATAAGCGTGGGGTGCAAAAAGGTTTGACTGATTTTGCATTACTGAAATATATAGCGAATACATCTGGATGGCCAGGGAATTTAGGGCCAGAGTGGACGGATAATAACATGAAGTATAACATCGGACTAGAAGATGTGTACTATCGAAATAAAGGTGTAATAAAGTGAAACTTTAATCAGTGGGGGAGTCTGTTCATCCCCCGCTGATTATTAGTCTTCACCAATCGGGCTTTTACGAGCAGTTAATCTTCCACCTAAATTCTAGCGTTTTCCGGATTTTGAGGTGGAAGTTTTACTGCTCGTTAATGCGGGGTCAAAGAGTAGGTTTTCTATACCTACTCTGTTTTTTTATGAATAATTTCATCCTTTTCTTTCGTGAAATACTGCGTGAGTTGTATTTTCACCTCTTCTAGTTTTGTAGAAACTTGCGGTATTTTATATCCTACATACAATGGTGAAACGACAAATCTAGGTACAACTTTACAAATGATTTTTCCATTTAAGTAATAAAAGAATAAGTTATAACTACTGCATCCTTTATGGAAATCTATCAGTATGTAACGTACAGTTTGCTGAATGTAATTTGCCATTTCATCTAGATATGAAATATTATCAATGATTATATTGAATTCAGTGAAGCCAATAATGGGACGCTCTGAAATATTAAGCTCAATGCGTTCATTTTTTTGAACAATTACCCCTTGAAAATTTTCTTCTTCAATATTTTCAAGATAATCTACATATTTCATTCCGATAATTTGCATGTGTGCATGATGCAAACTTCCACCTGAAAATGGACCGTGATTTTTGTATAAAATTACAGATGCAAATTCTTCGTTCTTCTGTAAGTGTAACCAATGTTGAATAGAAAATTGCATTAATTTTCGCATATGTTCTTCTGTATATGTTGCGATATGATCTTCGCAATTATCTGTTTCAATCAGCACCGTTTGAAATGTATCTTGTAATGTAGGAAATTTATTTTTTAACCAAATAATAGAACCATCAGTTGCTAAAATATCCGTTAAATGTTCTTTATCGCAAAATGGACATGCAGCGCTTCTATTCCGAATACTTTCTGGTTTTTGTTTACCGATATCGTTTGAAAAATATAGTTGTTGTGTATCCATTTGTATATATGCCCCTTTAAAATATGTGTAAAAATCCCGCTTAATACATTCGGGAAAAGGAGAAGGAAATCCTCTAAAGACAATATGGAAAAAATAAAAGACAAGATATCCTCATTACGATAGGGTACCTTGTCTTTTATTTTTTCTCTAATAGTGTGTATGGATAATATAGAACATTTTCATTATTTTTCTTTTTTCTATTTTTTATTGTGTATAAAGTGATTGCTGTGCTTGCAATTATAATAATGGCTTTCTTCATATTCATATACCCCTTTTTATTGTTGGTTTAATTCTTGGCTAACTGCTTTTGCATCGACTAAAGCGTGTAAAATCATTTTCACCATGTTCATCATATTTCTTCACTCCTTTTTATAGTTCATTTAGTTCTTTTACAACTGCTTGTCCGTTCACTAATACCTCAAAGATTGCTTTTACGATTTCTTTCATCATGTTTGTTTCCTCCTTGTGTTTGTCACTCTTGTTTTACATCTTTATTGTATAGGGAGGCATCTTTTCGTACTATCGCTTTCCATTACGTGAACATAACAGTTTTGTAAGATTTGATGTCACTTATTGAAATGTTTAGTCTATCTTCATTATTTTCAGAAAAATGACTATTCAAACATGAAATTGGAAAGTATAATAAAGAAGTAAGTATTAAATTCCGTACGAAAGGGGTGAATGAGATGAAACGTTCTTTAGCTGCGCGTGCCAAATTTTTAGATTTTATCTATTTTTGTCGTGCGATTTTTCATGATGTAGTTGTTAACGGGATACGTATGCCCTTTTTTAACAATTGCATAGTGACTATTGAACGATAGAAATCTCTTCGCCCATTTTTAATAAACGTGTGAAAAGGGAGCTATTTGGCTTCCTTTTTCTATGCCGAAAACCATGGGGAATGTTTCTTTCTCATGGTTTTTTATATTGAAAGGAGTACGGAAAATGACTATTTGTAGTGTAAATAATGTAACGAAATCTTTTGGTGGAAACATCATATTTGAAAATATATCGCTTGAAATAAAGAATGGTGAACGTGTTGGGTTAGTTGGTCGTAACGGTAGTGGGAAGACAACAATCTTGGGGCTTCTAACGGGAATGGAGAGTTTGGATGCAGGAGCCATTCATATGAAGAAAGGTACACGTATTGGTCATGTCGCACAAATTCCGAAGTTTGATGAGGCCATGACTGTATATGATGTATTGAGTTCCGCTTTTAAAGTAGAAAAGGAATTAGAAAAAGAAATGCATGCTCTAGAAAAAAATATGGCGGAGGAGCAGGAACAATCTTCTTTGAAAAAGCTAATGGAGAGGTACGGAATAATTCAAGAAAAATTTGCATTTCTCGGTGGTTATGAAATAGAGGCAAATATAATGAAGGTAGCAAATGGCTTACAAGTAACAGACTTATTTCCAAGAGTATTTACGGAATTAAGTGGAGGAGAACAGACGAAAGTAAGCCTTGCATATATGCTATTGCAGAAACCAGATTTACTTCTATTAGATGAACCAACAAATCATTTAGATTTGTTTGCAGTTGAATGGTTAGAGAAATTTTTAAAAGAATATAATGGAACAGTTATGGTTATTTCACACGATCGCTATTTCCTTGATGAAGTTGTAACGAAAATTTTTGATCTGGAAGATGGAGAGATTCACGTGTACCATACGAATTATTCTCAGTTCGTTGAGGAGAAGGAAGAAAGATTACTTCAAGAGTTTCAAGCTTATCAAGAGCAGCAAAAGAAAATAAAGAAAATGAAAGAAGCAATTAAGCGCCTACGTGAATGGGCAAATCAAGCGAATCCTCCGAATGAAGGATTGCATAAAAGAGCGAGGAATATGGAACGTGCGTTAGAGCGTATAGAGAAATTAAAGAGGCCAATTTTAGAAAGAAAACAGATGGGTCTTCAGTTTGAAGGGCAAGAGAGAAGCGGAAAAGATGTTGTTGTAATGAAAGAAGTGAGTAAAGGTTTTGCTGGCCGACCTTTATTTGAACAAGCGAATTTACATGTTCGTTTTCAAGAGCGTACTGCTATCGTTGGTCGTAATGGTACAGGAAAGACTACATTATTAAAACTACTATTAGAAGAAATAAATCCAGACGTTGGTGAAATTCGCATTGGCAGTAGTGTCAAAATTGGTTATTTATCACAGCATACGTATGGAAATGTGAAGAGTAATGTATTGGAAGCGTTTAGAGAGTATGTGGCTGTAACAGAAGGAGAAGCAAGACATATATTAGCTAAGTTTTTATTTTATGGTCCAGCGGTGTTTAAGAAAGTAACACAACTGAGCGGTGGAGAAAAAATGAGGTTAAGACTTGCGCAACTTATGTATCAAGACATCAATTTTCTAATTTTAGATGAGCCGACAAACCACCTTGATATTGAATCAAGGGAAGTTTTAGAGGAAGCCCTTGAGCAATATAATGGGACGATTTTAGCTGTTTCACACGATCGATATTTTTTAAATAAGTTATTTGAAAAGACGTACTGGATTGATAGATGCAAATTATTTGAGTTTGCAGGAAATTATGCATGGGCTCGTCAAAAGTGGGAGGAAAAGCTTGAGAAGCAAGTAATAAAGCAGAAACGCCAAGGGAGAAAAAGTGTTGAAACGGTTCCTGTAAAAGAGAAAGAAGCTAGGAATCTTGAAGAGATTGAAAATGAGTTAATGCATGTAGAAGAAGATATATATGCAATAGAATGTGGAATGGAACATGTAGCTGATGTTGAAAAACTTGAAAAATTATATGAGGAAAAAACGAAGAAAGAGTTGTTACGAGCAGATTTATATAATGAATTAGAGAATATTGTGGAGTAATGAGTAGAAAGCCACTTCCTTTCAGTTTTGCTGGAGGAAGTGGCTTTCTTCATAATGATATTTTGCTTTAAAGGTTAAATGAAGCGATGTGTTTCACGTGAAACAGTAACTTAGATAAATCCGTGTTCCTCAATTTGCATAGCTTGTGAAACATATGAAAATAATAAGGTGAAAAATAAATGTCATTAGTGGTTTTTGGATAGGAGTAATTACAAAAACAAAGGCTAATTATTTCCCGAGAGATAAAGTGAGGGCTTTTACGGGCACCCCGACCCAGACCTAACTTCTTTTGCTTTCGCTGAATTTTGAGGTGGGGGTCTTACTGCACGGCAAATAGCGGGATAAATATGTGTAACAGAGACTAGTGAATGGAAACGACAAGAGAGCAAAGTTACAGCTTTACGCGCTGAACTCTGCTCTCTTTTTGCGTGCCATCTTCTCTCGTTGAAATTATAATAGCGATCCCGAGCATAATAAAAAAAGCTAAAAAGAGGACGAACTTTGGGAAGAACGGGAATAGTAATAGCGCTCCGACTATCATAATTGTTAATAATACGTAGTGCAGGACGTATTGGAATAGGTTGTCCATATTTTCGCCCCCTTTTTGGTAATTGGTTATTAGTATTCTATGTTTCATGCTGAAGGAATAGAAGTAGATTTTTAAGTTTTAATACGAATTATAGCTGAGTTTTCTTAAAGTATAAATGTAGAGTGATAATTTTGGAAAAATTCTCAAAATATTTATTTAGAAAGAATTGACAAAACATAATGAACGATATAAGCTAATAACCATAAAGTCTACCGGAAAGGTCGGAATAAGATTGTTACCCCTCAAAAACATCTATTTTTTTCTGATTAAAACCGACTTTTCCGATTGGCTATAAATGTGCTGTGGGAGGCATACATAAGCTAATAAGTTCAAAGGGTATAACTATTAAACAGTTAGGGTGGGGACAATGAAGAAAAAGACAAAAAAATGGGCTGGTGTATTTTCAGTATTACTGAGTAGTTCGCTTGTGTTATCTGCTTGTGGGGGACAGGAGGATACGGCTTCTACAGAACCAGTAAAAAAGCAGGATTTAAAAGACTCTAAGATTGAATCAATTCCAGCTACAGATAAAAAGAAAAGTCCAGAGAAAGCAAATCAACGAAAAGATACTTTCATTACAGCCATTTCTAAGCCAGGGGGAGTTTTCCTTCCGTATTTCCAAGATAATGGTTGGGATGGAAATGTAACGTCGGTTATTTTTGCTTCATTAGTAACAACAGACAAACAAAGTAAACCTATTCCGGATCTTGCGGAAAAATGGGATATTTCTGCTGACCAGTTAACATATACATTCCATTTACGTAAAAATTTAAAATTTAGTGATGGGTCGCCTCTAACAGCGGATGACGTAGCATTTACATTAACACTACTTCATGATAAAGCGTATGAAGGTGGATTGGATATTGCTCAGTATGCTGTTAAAGGTGGGAAAGAATATAAAGAAGGAAAAGCAACTTCTATTGAAGGAATCCAAGTTGTTGATCCACAGACAATTAAAATTACAACTGAAAAAGTTAATTCACAGGCGCTAACGAATTTAGGTGGCCCAGTGCTATCAAAAGCTTATTATGGAAAAGATTATAAACAAAATACAAGTTTAGACTATTTAAAAGCATTATATGGGCAACCAATTGCAGCGGGTCCATATAAATTTGAAAAATATGTTCCAGGTCAAGAAGTCCGCTTTGTTGCTAACGAAAATTATTATGCAGGTAAACCAAAAATTAAAAACTTTATTTACAAAATCACATCAGGTGATACTGGATTCCAATTATTCCAAACAGGTGAACTGGACTATAGTGGGTTTAGAGCGAACCCTGAAAATATAGACCAATTAAAAGGATTAGAGTTTGCAAATATTAATCTTGAATCATCAAGTGATATTGCTTATATCTATGTAAATAATAAGAAGTCGTATTTGAAAGATAAAAAGGTACGCCAAGCACTTACTTATGGATTAGACCGTAAGAAGTATGTGGATACAGCTTTACAAGGCTATGGCTCTGTCGCTAACGTACCAATCGCTCCAGTTTCATGGGCATATACAGAAGAAGGTATTAATAAATATCCGCATGACGTAGAAAAGGCTAAAAAATTATTGGATGAGGCTGGTTGGAAAGTAGGTTCTGACGGGGTTCGTGAAAAAGATGGTCAAAAATTAAAATTAACATACTACGCATCAAATACAGGTAAAACAAATGATATCTTTATTCCGATTGCAAAAGAAAGTTACAAAGAAATTGGTGTTGAATTAAATCCAGAGTTGATGGACTTTAATACGATGCTTTCAAAAGTAGGAAAAGGTGACTACGATTTAGCGGCAGTTTCAACACCAGGAATTAGTGATCCAAGTGAAGTTGTAAGTGAGTACTTATCAACTAATCCAAAAAGTGATACGGGTTATAATAATCCGAAAGTAGATGATTTGATTGTAAAAGGTATAGGAACGACAGATATTGAAAAACGTAAAGCGATTTATAAAGAGCTGTATAAAGAGTTAAGTGATGATCCACCAGTTATTTTATTAAACTATCGTAAACTACTTTATGCTCATAATGCACGTATAAAAGGAATTGATCCAGAAAAGTACGATAGCATCAGTTCCAACTTACCAGTGTTATCTATTGAACAATAAGGGTTGACCTAAATAATAGAAGACGTTTTTTCACACAGCAATGGAATGGTAGCTGTTTTGAAAAAATGTTCTTCTATTTTTAAGTAAATAGGATTGGGGAGACAAAAGGTGAAAACATATATCATTCGTAGGTTTCTACAGATGATTCCTACATTGTTTGGTACGTCTATTATTATCTTTTTCTTATTTGCACTCTTACCGGGTGATTATATCGATTCAAATCCAAAATTAACACCAGAGAGAGCTCAAGAATTAAGAGAGTTGTACGGTTTAAATAAACCGATTATTGAAAGGTATTTTCATTGGTTAGTGAATGCTTTGCATGGTGATTTTGGATTTTCTTTACAGTATCAAGAACCGGTAACTTCATTACTTAATAAATTCATTTGGAATACATTTATTGTTGCTGCTGCAGCTTTATTTTTCACTTGGATTATTGCTCTTATTATTGGGGTTATTTCTGCAACAAAGCAGCACTCTTGGTTTGATAGATTGGTAACAATCGGTGTCTTTGCAGCAATGTCATTTCCATCATTTTTTATCGGACTATTTTTAATTAAATTATTAGCAGTTGATTTAAAGTTATTACCTATTGGTGGCATGATTGATATTGGGAGTAACTCAACAGGGATAGCATACATATTAGAAGTATTACGTCATATGATTCTACCTGTATTTATTTTAACACTTCTTGGTGTAGGATCGTTAACACGCTATTTTAGAACTGGCATGTTGGATGTTATTAGGCAAGATTATATTCGTACTGCTCGTGCAAAAGGTTTAAAAGAAAGGACCGTTATTTATAAACATGCATTGAAAAATGCAATTTTGCCAGCAATTACATTACTCGCTTTTGAATTACCGGGTTTATTTTCAGGAGCTATTATTATTGAACAGATTTTTAATTGGCCAGGGATTGGGAGTATTCAATTAGAAGCATTAAACTTCCGTGATTATACGGTATTAATGGCCTTTACAATGTTTCTTTCTTGTTTAACAATTATGGCTAATTTCTTAGCTGATATTGTATATGCGTTTGTTGATCCAAGAATTCGATTGAAGTAAGGGGGGGGGGAAAGATATGGAGACTATTACACCCATAATAGAGAAAAAGAAAGAACGGAAAAAAAGAAATGAATCATCACCATGGTGCCAAGCGTATAAAAAAATCAAGAAAAATAAGATGGCACTGTGTGGCTTATACGTTTTAATATTTATGTTTTTATTTAGTTTTATCGGTCCAATCTTTTCACCGTATGCTGATGGGAAAGTACAAGTAACACAAATTAATAAACCACCCAGCCTGTCACATTGGCTTGGGACAGACCAGTTGGGACGGGATATTTTAACTAGACTTATGCAAGCAGGGCGTATTTCATTAACAATCGGTTTAGCGTCGATGCTACTATCCGTTATACTAGGAGCTCTATTAGGAGCAATTGCTGGTTTTTATCGAGGAGTTGTAGATCATTTAATTATGCGTGTTGCAGATGTGTTAATGTCCATTCCAGGATTACCACTACTTATTATAATGGGAGCAATTTTATCAGAATGGAAATTACCATCGGAGTACCGTTTATATGTTGTAATGATTATTTTAAGTTTAGTAGGATGGCCAGGACTTGCCCGTCTTGTGAGAGGACAAATTTTAACATTGCGGGAGCAAGCCTTTATGCAAGCGGCAGATGTATTAGGATTAAAAGATTCTCGAAAAATCATTCATCATCTAATTCCTAACGTTTTTCCGTTACTTATTGTTGTAGCAACTTTGGGTGTGGCTGGATCTATTTTAAGTGAGTCCGCACTAAGTTACTTAGGTCTTGGAGTCGTTCCACCTACACCATCATGGGGGAACATGATTAGCGCAGCTAACTCATTAATCGATTTCCAAAAGCGTCCATGGTTATGGATTCCGCCCGGTTTTGCAATCTTTATAACAGTTGTATCAATTAATTTACTTGGTGATGCACTTCGTGATGCGTTAGATCCAAAGATGAGACGGTAGGTGAGAAGATATGAGTAAAGCGGTAGTAGAGCTGAAAGACTTACAAACACATTTTCAAACTGACGAGGGGACAGTAAAGGCTGTGAACCATGTTAGCTTTGCGGTTCGAGAAGGGGAAACAGTTTGTGTAGTAGGAGAATCAGGTTGCGGAAAGAGTGTAACAGCTTTATCTATTATGGGGCTTATTGCTGAATCTGGTAGTGTAGTGGGTGGAGACATTTTATATGAAGGAAAAAGTCTTTTAGGAATGAAAGAGAAAGAACTTCGTAGTTTACGAGGCAATGATATTGCGATGATTTTCCAAGAACCGATGACATCGCTAAATCCAGTCTTTACTGTAGGGGAACAAATTGTAGAGACGTTAAGGGAGCATGAACTGCTTAGTAAAAATGAAGCATATAAGAAGGCAATTGAGTTAATTCGTAAAGTCGGCATAGCTCGTGCGGATGAAATCGTCCATTCTTATCCACACGAACTAAGTGGTGGTATGTTACAACGTATTATGATTGCTGTTGCACTTAGTTGTAATCCTAAGTTATTAATTGCCGATGAACCGACAACGGCTCTTGATGTTACGATTCAAGCTCAAATATTAGATTTATTAAGACAAGTGAAAGAAGAATTTAAAACATCCATTTTATTAATTACACATGATTTAGGCGTTGTAGCAGAAATGGCGGATTACGTTGTCGTTATGTATGGCGGGAAAGTTATTGAAGAAGCACCAGTACTAGAAATATTTCAAAATCCGAAACACCCGTATACGAAAGGTTTGTTGAAATCAAAACCAGTGATGGGAAAACGAATAGATAAACTATATTCTATTCCAGGGCAAGTTCCTAATTTAGTTGGTTTGGATGAGTTTTGCTACTTTAGTGGCCGTTGTGAGCATTGTATGGAAATATGTAAAGAAGAAGCACCAAATTTGAGTGTGCATGATGAGAATCATAAAGTAGCTTGCTGGTTATATGAGGAGCGTGCGGAACAATGAGTGAACCATTATTAGAAGTAAAAAACTTAAAAACATATTTTCCAATTAAGGGTGGCGTATTTAGTAGAACGGTTGGACATGTAAAAGCAGTTGATGGAGTAAGTTTTACTATTAATAAAGGTGAAGTATTCGGCCTCGTTGGTGAATCGGGAAGCGGAAAAACGACGATAGGAAAAACAATTTTACGTCTCGTCCAAAAAACGGAAGGAGAAGTGAAGTTTAAAGGGCAAGATGTTCACTCTTTATCTAAGGAAGAATTGAGAAAACATCGTCCTAATATGCAACTTGTCTTCCAAGATCCATTTAGCTCATTAAATCCGAGAATGAGAATTGGAGAAGCGCTTGGAGAGCCAATGTTGGCCCACGGATTAGCAACGAAAGAAAATGTGCGTGAAAAGGTAATTGAAGTATTGGAGTTATGTGGATTAGCTCCTTATCATATTGACCGGTATCCCCATGAGTTTTCTGGTGGACAACGTCAGCGTATTGTAATCGCAAGAGCTATGGTATTAAATCCAGAATTCATTGTAGCTGATGAACCTGTAGCGGCACTAGATGTATCTATCCAAGCACAAATTATTAATTTATTTAGTGAGTTACAGGAGAAAAAGGGATTATCTTATTTATTCATTTCGCATGATTTAAGTGTAGTAGAACATTTATGTACGAAAATCGGAATTATGTATTTAGGTACGATTGTGGAGACAGCACCGCGTGATGAGTTATTTACCAATCCGCTACATCCTTATACGAAAGCATTGTTATCAGCTGTTCCAATACCAGATCCAACAGTGAAGCGAGAACGAATTATACTAGAAGGGGATATTCCAAGTCCAGCAAATCCACCTTCGGGCTGTCGTTTTCATACACGTTGCCCATTTGCAACGGATGTTTGTAAAAAAACAGTACCAGAATTCCGTAATGTTGGTGTAGAGCATTTTGTTGCTTGTCATCACGTATAAAAAAGGACTCTTTCAAATTGAAAGAGTCCTTTTTTTATTTACTAGATGAAGTTTGTTTCAATACAAATTGCTCGATTGCATGAGCAACACCATGTTCATTGTTTGTTAGTGTTACAACATCACATAGCTTTTTTACATCTTCTTCAGCGTTGCCCATTGCAACAGATAAACCCGCTACTTCTAACATCGGTACATCATTAAAATTATCACCAATAGCAACTGTATCTTCAATAGGGATATTAAAATGAGCTGCCATCTGCTGTATCCCGTTTCCTTTATGTCCATTCTTATTCATAATTTCTAAGTTAGTAGGAGCCGATGCTGTAACCATAATATCAGCATCCTCTTGTAATATACTTAATAGCTGTGCGCGATGCGCTGCATTAAACGTTAAAATGAAGAATTTAGATATTTCTAGTTCTTGGTTATTTACAACATCTTCTATTTTTTTGAAATCAGTAATTAGGTTCGATTTCTTTTGCTTTTCTGTAATTCGTTCAAGTTCCTCTAATGTAACATCAAGCGCATGCTTATTTTCTTCGAATGCTTGCATCACTTGATCTTGCCATGTATATGGAGAATAAACTCCTTTATTTGTATATAGCTTATATGGGAAACCTTCAGATTCTAGTAATTTTGCAAGTTTGTACACTTTGTCGTTTTGTATACAACGCGAGTTAATTACTTTTCCATCCACATAAACAATAGCCCCATTGCTTGCTCCGACTGGAAGAGATAATTTATATTCTTCCAATAGCTTTAAAGCATCCTCTTTCGCACGACCAGAACAGATCATTACAATATGACCGGCTTCTTGTGCAGTTTGGATTGCTTGTAGGTTTTCTTTGGAGATTTCAAGATTAGATGATAGTAGTGTACCATCCATATCTAATGCGATTAATTTCAAAATGACCACCTCTT
>NZ_JBNLYC010000051.1:0-29675 GCF_050172015.1 Bacillus sp. GMa5/1
ACATTTATTCTTAGCCAAAATACTTTCTACATTTTAATAACTCTCTCAATAAGATTTTCTTATATAAAAATCCCTACAAACGCTGTAGGGATTTATGTCTAAATCATTTTGCTACACTCTATTTCATATGAAAATAGTTTCCTTATTCAGATGCATTCATAAGCACAATTCTCCAACCATCTGGATCCTCTATTGTGGTTCCTTTCTCTATCCAATACGGGTTTTCTGGTTCCACCTCATGATAGTCCATATTACTTAATCGATTCACTATCTTTTCAATTTCATCTTTATTAGGCATATAAAAAACTAGTAAATTATCTTTTGTCGGTGCCGGACATGGACTTCCATTAACATGTGTAGTAAACTCCAAATGATACTCTTCATCTGGTAATCCAAACATAACCCCGTCATATCCTTCGTGATTGTGAAATTCCCCTATACGTTTTAGTCCTAATCCTGTTTCATAAAAACTGATCACTTCTTCAAATTTATCTGTTGGTCTTGCAATTCTAAATTGAACCCAATTCTTCATGCAATTCTCCTCCTTTTCATTTTTCAAAGCTTTATAGTAATTAGTATAGGTTACATATATTCCCTTTAACATCCCTCATTAGTGTGAGCTTCCTAAGTTGAAAGACCTATTAGTTAATAAACAATAGGACTTTAGTATAAATTGCTATTTTGCATTGTTTCTAATGTTATCCATGACTGCCCAATTGGATTAACATATGGCCTTTCCTCATTACAAATTTTACAGTGAGAAGGTGCTTCTTCATTTTCGGGATACTGTACTCCACATGTAGTGCAAATATAATTATTCATATTCCCGCTCCTTTTTTCATATAATTGTTTCTTTACCAATATTTTAATAAAAATCAAAAATATTCGAATCAATATTTGGAACGAAAACGAAGTGATATGAAAGTATGATTTGGTGATTGAAAGTTTAAATAATAAAGGTTAAATTCATTCTATTTTTCAAAACTGCAATTGATATAAAATCTTGCATACTTTTGGGTAAACTTTTTTACAAGTGTAAAAAAGTTTCTTTGCATTTCCCTACCTATAATTGCTAATATAGTAGAGTAGAACTTTTATAGAGAGAAGGAAAATTATGCACAATGGAATTCGAATGACAACTTTAGTAAAAAGGGCTATGTTAGTTTGTGCGGGAGTATTATTCACATACGAAGCGGCTTTTGGATCAGTACATACTGCTTTAGCTAGTACAGAGGATGAAGCAAAATCTGTTCAACTTGTAAGTGAGATTCAAACATCTCTTGCTCCGAAAGAAGCTCCAAAACATTATAACGGGCAAGTTAGAAAAGTCGCTTATTTAACATTTGATGACGGTCCTGGAAAATACACAGCTGAGCTTTTAGATATGTTAAAGAAAGAAAATGCAAAAGCAACATTTTTCCTAATTGGTTCAAACGTAAAAGCTTTCCCTGATCTTGTAAAACGCGAAGATGCTGAAGGCCACTACGTTGGGATGCACAGTATGACTCATAACTACAAAAAACTTTACACTGAAGGTCATTACGTAGATGAAATGAAGGAAGACCAAGGCTTAATCGCTGGTGTTTTAGGTAAATCACCAGTATTAACTCGTCCAGCTTACGGCTCTATGCCAGGATTAAACGAAGGTCTTCGCAACAAAGTTGTAGACAATGGCTTAAAAGTTTGGGATTGGACAATTGATTCTTTAGACTGGAAATATAACAAAATGCAAGTTGATGCTGCATCAGCTAAAATTGTAGAAAACGTTCTAGCTCATTCTACAAATCCAACAGAAGTTATCCTTATGCATGATATTCATCCACAATCAGTAAAAGCAGTACCTGGAATTATTAAAGGACTGAAAGAAAAAGGATATGAATTAGAAGCATATAATGAGAACGAACACTTCCCATTAAACTTCTGGCATGATAATCGTATGTAATGAAAAGACTTGATCCCCTCTAGTAGGTTATCAAGTCTTTTTTATCGTTTTTAGAATTTCCTTATAGAGAAAACCTATACACGCTTGCACCATATCAATATTATACGTCCCTTCCCTTTTATCAAATAAATTTAACTTTGAAATATCACATGCTATCTTTAACCTAGTTTAAATAAGTAGATGTTATATAATCGTATTTATAGTGCAAACTGAAGAAGCTTGGAATCAATTTAAGAAAGAAACGCGATAAGTAAAAAACTACAAAAGCGACTTATTCAAAATAAAAACATACATATCAGAATACAGTCAAAAAAGGATTGAATATACAATTTCAATCCTTTTTTATATTATCAACACTTTAGCACATATTACTCTTAAGGAGTGATATGTATATGGATTTTCTTTCACCTGAATATTTGTCTGCCTTGCTTGCCATTATTGTAATCGATTTAGTGTTAGCCGGAGATAACGCCATCGTAATTGGATTAGCAGCAAGAAGATTACCGAAAGACCAACAAAAGAAAGTTATCATTTGGGGAACTATTGGAGCAATTGCCATTAGAGCCCTCGCTACCTTAGTTGTCGTTTGGTTATTAAAAATACCTGGATTACTCCTAATTGGTGGTGTACTTCTTATTTGGATCGCTTACAAGCTGATCGCTGAGGGCAAAAATCATGATATTAAAGCCGAAGAAGGATTTTGGTCTGCTATTAAAACCATTATTATTGCTGATGCGTTAATGGGCATTGATAATGTACTCGCTGTTGCAGGAGCTGCCCATGGTAACTTTTCTTTAGTAATCATCGGATTATTAGTGTCTATTCCAGTAGTCGTATGGGGCAGTACATTAATTTTAAAATGGGTGGATCGTTTTCCTGTCATCATTACGATCGGAGCAGCCGTTTTAGCTTATACTGCCGCGAAAATGATTGTAGATGAGAAATGGTTCGCTGGATTTTTCGAAAGTAACCCTTTCGTTAAATGGGCATTTATCATTATTATCATCGTCGGTGTAGTTTTCTTCGGAAAGGCAAAACAAAAAGCAACAGCTGGTTCTGTCTCATAATGATGGTATATTTACAAATAAAAGGCGCTATTCATATGAATAGCGCCTTTTATTATTTATTTAGCTTCCCCTTCCGGAGTCGTTTTTACCTTCGTTTTGTTTTTATCACGGTTGTTATAGTTATACTTCGAACGATCTACTGGAGTGAATCCTTCCGGTGTGTAGAATCGTAATAAGTCACCATTTACGACTTGGTCAGAGTATTTTAGTGAGTTTTGAACCATTTGTTCATTTTTCTTTATTTCATCTGTAAATTCTACAGGTTTTCCAGTAGTTGTATCATAGTATTTGCCGTTTAGTGCAGTAACTGTTGGGCTTACGTAGTTACCGTTACGGAACGCAACGACTTGCTTATGATCTGGTGATAATAAATCAGAACCGAATTGAACATAATTCTTTGTATCTGTACCTAGTAAGTGTAATAGCGTTGGAAGAACGTCAATTTCACCACCGTATTGATGTTGTACGCCACCTTTCACTCCTGGTACACGAACGATTAATGGTACACGTTGTAACTGTGCATTTTCAAATGAGTTCATTTCTTTACCCATTACTTTTGACATTGCTGCATTATGATTATCTGAAATACCGTAATGGTCTCCGTACATAACAATAATTGAGTTATCATATAAACCAGATTGTTTCAAGTAATCGATGAAGCCTTTTACAGATTCATCTAAATAGCGTGCTGTTTGGAAGTACGTATCTACTGATGAATCACCTGTTGTTGCTGGTTCAATCGTTGCTTCTGCCTTATCGATTGGATAAGGGAAATGGTTCGATAACGTAATAAACTTTGTATAGAACGGTTGTTTCAACGTTTGTAATAACGGAATAGATTCATTAAAGAACGGTTTATCTTTTAATCCGTAGTTTACTACGTCTTTTTCATTCATATCGTAGTATGACGCATCAAAGAATTTATTAAAACCAAATGATTTATAAATATCGTCACGGTTCCAGAATGTTTTGTAGTTACCGTGGAATACTGCTGATGTGTATCCTTGTTGTCCTAAAATAGCTGGTGCTGATTGATACGTATTATGAGATTTCGTTGTAAAGACAGAACCTTGCGGTAAGCCAAACATTGAATTCTCTAACATAAACTCCGCATCAGATGTTTTCCCTTGTCCTGTTTGATGGAAGAAGTTATCAAAGTATAGTGTATTCGCATCTTTTGTAAATGAGTTTAAGAACGGTGTAACTTCTTGACCATTTAATTTGTAATCAATTAAGAAGTTTTGGAATGACTCTAAATGAATGTAAATTACGTTCATTCCCTTTCCTTTACCGAAATACTCAGGATTTGGACTTGCATAAGTTGATGTTAAATAATTTCGTACTTCTGTCATATTATCGCCATCCGCTAATGCTCGTTCTGTCGATGCTTTCGCACTTTGAATTCCATCATAAATTGTGTAGTTGTATGCACCTAAATATTTCACAATATAATTACGGTCAAACGTTCTTGTTAATAATTCAGGACGGTCAGACTCTGCAAGACCTAAGTTAACACTGAATAATAAAATACCTACTACAAATACTAGAGATAATTTATGCTTCGCAACACGAATTGGTTTTGGATTTGCAAATTTTGTTGCGACTAACACAATTAATATAATCGTGTCTAAGAAGTATAATGGATCATAAAGATGTAGCAACGCAAGAATACTACCACCTAAATCTCCAAAGTTATTTGTTTGTGTTAATGTCGGGAACGTAATAAAGTCACTGAAAAAGCGATAGTATACTACGTTTGCGTATAAAAGAATCGACAATAACAAATTAATGATAATTAACCAAATATAAGATCGTTTCCCTTTTGCAAATAATGCAAGTCCTAAAAATAGAACTGCTGAACTAAGCGGGTTAAAAAACAGCAAGAATTTTTGGATTGTGTTTGAAATTCCTAAATTGAATTCCGTTACATAAGCTGCATATGTTTTGAGCCACAATAAAATAACGGCAAACAGAAAGAATCCAAAATGATTGCTTAACACACTTTTGCTCTTTAATAAGAACTGTTTCATTTCTCCACCTCTTTTGATCATCCAAGGCTTATTTTTTTATAAGTCTGTCTCTCTATTCAAATTTTCTTCTTCAAATAGATTATCTTTATTTAACTATATGAAGAATATTAGTAATTATAATTTGAAGCTAGTATTTATTCAACTATTTCTTTCTAGACATTTTGACCTTGGTTTCTATTTAACAAAATAAATTTGTAACATTTCCTGTTTTCTCCCAAGATTCATCCACTAATTATGACACCCCATACTATATACCTTTATAAACTCATTCGCAAACTATTCTATCTCCAAATTTGGTACATATTTCACATGACAAAATAATACGATTTGATTATATTACTCCACTTACATTTCCCTTCTTCAACTAACTCTTTAAATCTTAAAGTCATTACATCCCTTCCATACATGAAAGAATTCTCCTGTTCATTAATATTATATTTGAATAATTATTCATTTGATCGACCAGCGATGTTACGTTTTCTCGACAAAAAACTCGCTCTAAAAAGAGCGAGTTTTTTCATTATATATTATTGACCTTTGTACATTGCATCTACTTGTTTTTGAAGTTCCTCATTTTCTAAGAACTCATCATAAGTAGCCTCTTTATCAATTACACCGTTTGGTGTTACTTCGATAATGCGGTTTGCAATTGTTTGCACGAACTGATGGTCATGAGATGTGAATAAGATTGTACCTTTGAATGCAATTAAACCGTTGTTTAATGCTGTGATTGACTCAAGGTCTAAGTGGTTCGTTGGATCGTCAAGTGTGATTACGTTCGCACCACTTAACATCATTTTAGATAACATACAACGAACTTTTTCGCCTCCAGATAATACAGAAACGTTCTTCTTAACTTCTTCACCTGAGAATAACATCCGGCCTAAGAAACCACGTAAGAAGCTTTCAGACTCATCTTGTGGAGAGAATTGACGTAACCATTCAACTAAGTTGTAATCACTGTTCTCAAAGTACTTAGAGTTATCTCTTGGGAAGTAAGATTGAGAGGTTGTAACACCCCATTTGAATGAACCGCTATCCGGCTCCATTTCACCCATAAGAATTTTAAATAATGTTGTCATCGCAATATCGTTACGGCCGATAAATGCAACTTTATCACCTTTATTTAAAGTGAAGTACACATTATCTAACACTTTTTCACCATCAATTGTTTTAGAAAGACCTTCAACAGTTAATAAGTCATTTCCTACTTCACGCTCAGGTGTGAAGCCAACGAATGGGTAACGACGTGATGACGGTCTAATATCATCTAATGTAATTTTGTCTAATAATTTTTTACGAGAAGTTGCTTGTTTCGCTTTAGAAGCGTTTGAACTAAAGCGTGCAATGAAGTTTTGTAACTCTTTTACTTTCTCTTCTTTTTTCTTATTAGCATCTTGTGTTAATTTTAAAGCTAATTGGCTTGACTCATACCAGAAGTCATAGTTACCAACATAAAGTTGAATTTTACCGAAATCAAGGTCAGCCATGTGCGTACATACTTTATTTAAGAAGTGACGGTCATGGGATACTACGATAACTGTGTTTTCAAAGTTCATTAAGAAATTTTCTAACCATTGAATCGCTTTTAAGTCCAAGTGGTTGGTAGGCTCATCTAATAATAGAATATCAGGTTGACCGAATAAAGCTTGAGCAAGTAATACTTTTACTTTCTCTGCCCCAGTTAATTCTGACAATTTCTTATCATGAAGATCTTCACCAATACCTAAACCTTTAAGAAGAATTGCAGCTTCTGACTCAGCTTCCCAACCGTTAAGCTCAGCGAACTCACCTTCAAGTTCAGCAGCGCGCATTCCATCTTCATCACTAAAGTCTTCTTTCATGTAAATAGCATTTTTCTCTTGCATTACTTTGTAAAGTTGCGTGTGACCCATAATTACTGTTTCTAATACTGGGAACTCTTCATATTCGAAGTGGTTCTGTTTTAATACTGCTAGACGCTCACCTGGCGTAATATGTATGTCACCTGTTGATGGTTCAATTTCTCCAGATAAAATCTTTAGAAATGTAGATTTACCAGCACCGTTTGCTCCGATCAAACCGTAGCAGTTACCTGGCGTGAATTTTATGTTAACATCTTCAAATAATTTGCGATCCGCGAAACGCAAACTAACGTTACTTACTGTAATCATTTGTGTCCTCCTACTAATACCGCTTATTTCAGCGTTTTCTCACCGATTGTCTTAAAAAATCGCATATTACGACTCAATTATTGTAGACTATAGCTATTATATAGTAGAAGCTGGATGAATAGCAACGGTTGATTACCTTTCTACAATGAAATCGGATAGTTTTTGTCCATTCCCCTAGCTATTGTATGTATATCATCGACCTCTTTCTCATATAACCTTTCACTGCTCATTCTGTAATATATCGGATTCATTTTCATCTGAAATATTATATACCGAAAAAACTGTAGAGAAATCATTCCCTACAGTCTCTTCTTATTTCGTATTTATTATTTTCTCTTTGTAACTCTTCATTTTACTCGTTAACCCTATTAACGCCGGTAATAATATCGGCATCACAATTAAAGCTAATAGAAGAAGTGCAACGCCAACTACTGATGCAACTTGTATAAGTGTTAATACACCTGATGGAATTAATGCTGCAAATGTCCCGCCTAAAATTAGCGCCGCTGATAATACAACTCCTCCTATATGACGAGATGCAGTTACAATTTTCGTTACCGAATCCCCTTCTATCTCGTTATAGCGCATCATTACGAAAATACTATAATCCACTCCTAAAGCGACAATCATAATGAAGCTAAAGAATGGAACATTCCAGCTTAATGAATCTACATGTAATACATGTGCACTAATTTGTTCGCTTATACCGAGTGATGCGAAGTACGCTAATAGTAATGAGCCAATAATAAATATTGTGTTTAGTAATGAGCGTGTAATTACGATTAATACAATCGCAATTCCAATTAACATAATTGTAGCTGTACGTAAGAAATCTTGCCCTGTTACTTCTTTTAAATCAACGTTTCTAGCTGTTGTTCCGCCAATTGCTGTTTTCGCATCATGTAATTCCGTTCCCTTTACAGTGCCATCGATTGTTTTATTGATTTCTTGAATAATTGGCATCGCTTCTTTTGAATACGGATTTACATCTAAAATGATAGTCATTTTAGCAATTTTTCTATCCTGTGACATGTACGTGTTCAATGCTTTTTGGAAATCCTCTCCCTCTAGCACTTCTTTTGGAATATAAAACTTCTCAGAGCTCTTCGATTCATTGAGCTCCCCTAAATATTTTTGTGCGTCATGCAGGCCATTACTTACTTTTCCAAGCCCTTCTGTACTTTTAGATAAACCGGATTGTAATTGCCCCATCTTTTCTTGCAGGTCTTTAAGGCCCGTTAAAAGTTGACCTTGCCCATCGTTTATTTTCGTTAATCCAGATTGTAACTCAACTGATTTATTTGCAATTTGTTTTGAACCTGAAGAACCTTCATTTAATCCATTTTTAAGATCGGCTGCTCCCTTTTGTAACTTATTAACTCCATTGCTCATTTCTTTTAAGCCGTTATCCACTTTCAGTAACGATTGATTCGCTTCTTTAAATGAACTCATCGCCGTTTTGTGCTGTGTTGCTAATTGATTTAATTCATTTGAAAGTACGCTTAATTTCTTTTGAGCCTCTTTAGCAATTCCTATCGTTTGTTGTATGTTTGGATCATTCGCTAATTCTGGTTTCGTTTGAACGAAATTGGTCATTAACATTTCAATTTGTTCATATCCCTTTTTCGCACCATCAATCGCTTGAAAAATACTTCCGAAGAATTGATCGTAAGAGTTTAAACCTTTTTCTAACTGTGCATAACCAGCATGCAGCTGCGACGTTGCATTAGATAGAACATTTATATTTTCGTTTACTGAAGCTAAACCACTCTCAATTTGCTGTGCTCCTTGTGCACCGTCGTTTATGCCATTTGATAATTGATGTAAAGCTGTTCCTAATGCTGATACCCCGTTTTTCGCCTCGTTCGTTCCATCAATTAATTTTTGAACATTCGCAAGACTATTTGAATCATTACTTCCCATTTTATTTTTCGCATCTGTTAATCCATCATTAATTTCCTTTATGCCACCATCGGCATCTCCTAATCCTGTATTCAATTCTCCCGCTTGCTTATTTAAATATAATTCTTTTATCTTCTCACCAGTTGGACGTGTTGGTGCATATACTTCTGACACACCTTTAACTTTCGAAATTTTATCAGTTAATTCGTCTAAAATTTGTAGAGAAGTTCCTTCATCCAGCTTTTTATCAGATTGAATGACTAATGTACTCGGTGAAGAGAAACCAGGCGGAAAATGATCCTCTATTACGTTAATACCCATCTTGGATTCATACTTATTATCCACTTCAAATAAATCATTGTAATTAAGTGTATTAGAGTATTTTAATACGAAAGGAATCGATATTACGAATACGATGATTAAAGCGACAAATGGCCTTGCTACTGAGTTTTTCGCAAAGAATCCCCATAAGCGACTATCCTCATGACCTTTAAATGTTTTAACTGGATAAAACATTCCTTTTCCTAAAAGCACCATGAAAAATGGATTTAAAGTCGTTAATACGAGTAATAATACTAAAACACCAATTGCTACCGCTGAAGTCGATTGATATAATTTAAAACTTGCTAAAGCAAGTGATGCAAAACCAATTAGCACCGCTATTCCGCTATATAATACAGTTTTACCTGCTGATTTGAATGTTTCTTTCGTAGCTAAAAATGCATTTTCTTGTTTACTTAATTCTTCTTTAAACCTCGTATATAATAAAATGTTATAATCTGTTCCTACCCCAAACAGGACGACGACTACGAACACTTGTGTAAAGTTTGAGAATGGAAAATTAAATTGATCTACAAGCTGGGCAATAATCCCCATTGAAACTAAATACGATATACCAACTGTAAGAAGAGAAACAATTGGAACAACTGGTGAACGGAATACGAGGATTAATACTACAAGAATGAAAATGATTGAAATAACTTCTGTCTTTTTCACTCCCTCTTGAGAGGATTTAAGAAAATCACCCGCTATTAAGTCACTTCCTGTTAAATACGTTTTTACCCCTTTCGTTTGCACTTTTTCATGAAGATTATTTGAAACTTTTGATATTTCACCATGTTTTTTATCTATCGATATTTGCGTTAAAATAGTCGTATTATCTTTAGAAACTAATTGTTTCTCCAAGTCTTTATTGTCTAAATGTGAAACAACTTCCTTAATTCCTAATTGCTCTTTTTCATTTTGCAGGGCGTTGATTGTTTTTGTTATTTCCTTTTTTTGTTCATCTGTTAAAGCTGCCCTATTGCCACTATTAAAAACGGCTATAATTTCATACTTTTCAACCCCTTCTTTATCCATCTCTTTCATCATCTTGTCAGCAATACTGCTTTGCTTTGTATTAGGGATTGTAATTTTCCCTTTTTCTTTCACTAATTGATCCATATTAGGCATCGTTACGACCATTGTAATAGTAATAACTATCCATAATAGAAAAGATAAACTTCTCCAACTTTTTAACTTGCTCATTTGAATCATCTCCCGTTTTGAAAGTTTCACGTTAGTAACGGAATGAACGTTCATTCCTATTGTTCTATTACATTATTTTGTAAATTCTATTAAACTAGTCTTTCCGGAATGAATGTTCATTCCCTTAGTTACACAAACATCCTTTCCTACTCTCATTTTTTAAATCTATTTAGGAATGAATATTCATTCCTTTCCTTATAAAGCTATAGAATCAAATGATTCTAATAGCGTTCCAAGAGCTTTCTTCTAATTCTTTTACTAACTCTTTCGAGTATTCTAATTGCCCTGTTGCAATTACTTTCGTTAATTTTTCTAGCGGTTGATATACAATAATAATTAAAGCAACTGGAGGCAATGGACGAAGAAAACCTTTTGCGATTCCATCTTCAATAATATTCATAAAGAAGCCTATAAAATCATCAAATATTTTCTTACTCTGTTCATCAAGAAAATAACTATCACAGTGAGAATTTGTAAATAAAAAAGCATCTACATTGTTTCTCGCAAATTCAAATAAACGGTTGTACGTATGACTAAACTGTTCACGAATATTTGCTTCAACAGGAAAATCCGTTTTTATTATTTCAGAAAGCTCTAACATACTTTTTGAAAATAATGAGTTAACAAGTGCCTCTTTATTTTCAAAATAGCGATAAATAGTACCCGCACCGACTTTTGCCTTTTCAGCGATCATTGGAATTGTCGTACCATCGTAACCACGCTCTGCAAAAAGTTGCATCGCAGCATCAAAAATATCCTCTTGTTTGTTTTTAGCCATTTTTTCCACCTCTATTTCCAGGAATGAAAATTCATTCCGTTTTTAATTATAAATTACATGGATTAAAAGTCAAGTGCGTGACAAAGTATAGTTACGTTTTAGTGAAAAAATTATATCAACGATTATTAGAATATATCAGCGCAAGTCTAATTATATCAGCGATTTTCAGAATATATCGGCGCATCTCCAATTATATCAGCGATTTTCAGGATATATCGACTTACCGACAACCAAAGAGAAAGCTGTCCCAAAAATTGTTTTTGGGCAGCCCAATTTTCTATTGAAAACTTAAAAGAAATCATAAATAAATGCTTCTCGTACCGGAACTATTTTCTCAAACGCTTGTATTTCCTCTTCACTTCCGCTAATTAATTCTAATTCATTCAGTTGTAACGGACGTTTATAGCCGAACATTATTGTAGATAACTCGTTTATATCCAGTTTGATGCCTTTATCTATTGTTTTTTCTTTTATTATTGTTATTTCATGATTTGCAAGTCTCACTGTTATGTTATTCCACGGAGCAAATGCGTCTGTAATGTTTAGGATCACTTCTTGCTGTACATTGCTCCAATTCAACTCATATTGTTTTAAGAACTGCTCTACATCTACAATTCTTCCCATAAAATATGGTTTTATTTCTGTCTTCACGCGCGGCTCTTGCAATGAATATAATAACGGTTCGCTTTCACTTACTGTCATTTCAATTTCTTTAATCATAGAATCATGCTGACAAATAAAGTTCCACAGACCATTTCGTGCTTCATTATGCAGTGGTACAAATTCTTCTACTGTCATTTTATAGTTTTCTATTTTGTATAACATGTAACCTGCTGCCTTTTTATTTTCATCATAGTAAATCGCTAATGTTAAATCATCATAAACCGCTTGTAACCACCAGTTCTTCTCTCGAACTAACATACATGAAAAACGTTCTGCAAATGCTTCATAGAGCTTCTCGACTTCTTCTGGATGATTTTCTTTATTAAAACGTTTCACAGTACCATTTACTTGTTTTTTCATCACTAAATCGCTCTTACTTATATGACATTTGAGTAGATTCGCACAAAGTTCCCAGCCGTATTTACGATAAAATGAAACAGCAAATGGATGTAACATAGAGACTGTATAGCCATCTTTTTTCATTGTTTGAAGTGAATGTTGAAGTAGCTCTTTTACATACCCACTTCTTCTGTACTCTGGATACGTCGCTACTCCTGCAACGCCACCCATTTTAAATTTTTCTTTACCTATGTAAATATGAAACGGAATGAGGTGTAGTTTTGCAGCTAAGTCTTCCCCTTCCATAATGACGTATATTTCATGACTTTCCTTCATCTTTGTAAGTTGCTGCTGTAATCGTTCCTCATCTACTTTATATTGAAAAGCGTATTCTGATAAACGTAATGCTTCTCTAAACTTATCTTCTTTTAATTGTATGACATTCATATAATTCTCCTCCATTCCCTGTTTGAATTGTATCATAATTCTTACTATTATAGTTCGGTAAGTGAAACTACAAGGACGTTTTAACAAAAAAAGCAGATACATCACGTATCTGCTTTCCATCCTTTTTATTTAGCTAATTTTTGAAGTTCGTCAAAGAATGTAGGATATGATACACCTACTGCTTCTGCATCTTCAATAATTGTTTTTCCTTCTGCCAGGCAACCAGCAATTGCAAGCATCATTCCGATACGGTGATCACCATAACTATTTACTGTATTGCCTTTTAGAGCTGATTTTCCGTAAATGATCATACCGTCATCAGTTGCTTCTATGCGAGCTCCTAGTTTCGTTAATTCAGCAACGACTGTATCAATACGGTTTGTTTCTTTTACTTTCAATTCATGTGCATCTTTAATTACTGTAATTCCTTCTGCTTGCGTTGCCGCTAATGCGATTACAGGAATCTCATCGATTAATCTAGGGATAATATCTCCGCCAATTTCAATTCCTTTTAATGAAGATGTTTCGATTGTAATATTTGCAGCTGGTTCCGATGCCCCTTCGTTAATTAGATCTACAGTGAACGTAGCACCCATTTTTTCTAAAACATCAATAATACCTGTACGGGTTGGATTCATCCCTACATTTTGTAATACTAGTTTACTATTTGGGATGATTGCACCTGCTACTAAGAAAAATGCTGCTGATGATACGTCACCTGGCACTTGAATGTCTGTTGCTGTTAATTTTTGTCCACCTGACAGCTTCACTGTTTTCCCTTCGCGAGTTACTTTAACACCAAATGCTTCAAGCATTCTTTCCGTATGGTCGCGTGAAATATGTGGTTCTGTAACAGCTGTTACACCTTCTGCACGAAGACCTGCAAGTAAAATAGCCGACTTTACTTGTGCACTTGCAACAGGAGAAATATATTCAATTGCTTTTAAATCTCCGCCACGTATTGTTAACGGTGTAAATGTTCCTTCTTCTCGGCCGTCTATGTTTGCGCCCATTTGTTTTAATGGGTTTGTTACACGCTTCATCGGTCTTTTTGCGATAGATTCATCACCTTGTACGCAAGAGAAAAATGGTGTGTTAGCTAATATACCTGACATTAATCGGATTGTTGTACCAGAATTACCAACATCTAATACAGCTTTCGGTTCTTGTAAACCTTCTAATCCTTTACCAACTACAGTAACCTCATCACCGTTTTGCGTAATTTCTACTCCCATTTCTTTAAAACATGAAATCGTACTTAAACAGTCTGCACCGGGCAAGAAACCTTTAATTGTTGTTTTCCCTTCTGCAATAGAACCGAACATAACAGCACGGTGTGAAATGGATTTATCACCTGGGATTGTAATATTACCATTCAATCCGTTATTAACGGGTTGTATTGTTCTTTCTTTCACGTTTTTCACCTTCTCATTTAAATTGTTTCATAAGTTTGGTATTCTTCTTCTCCAAGCGCTAGCTTTGCTTTCATACGATCTTCTTCCCTTTGGAAGCTAATACGTAATACCCCAAGCAGTCCTTCACGCGCTTCTAATATTTGCAAGTTCGTAATACTAATTTCCTCGCGCGCTAAAATACTCGTAATATGAGCCAATGCCCCCACCTTATCTAATACATCGACGTATAAGTCGTGATAGGCAGGAATTGCCCCTCTCTTTCTTACTGGTAAAGAATCACGGTATTCTTTCGCATCTGCAAAATAGTTTTGAATCTCGCCTGCATCTCCGGTAGAAACTGTTTTATATAAATCTTCCATTTCAGAGATCCACTCTTTTAATAATACCATTAAATGCTCTCGATTTTGCTTTACAATATCACTCCACATTTTTGGACTACTAGATGCGATACGTGTAATGTCTTTGAAACCTCCAGCAGCTAGTTGATGAATGAGCGGATTATCTCCTGCATGTTTCTCAACTTGCTTTACTAAACCTGCTGCGATAAGGTGCGGAAAATGACTAACGATCCCTGTTACATAATCATGTTCTTCCGTATTTAAAACAAGAAAATGTGACCCTGTTCCTTTTAACCATACTTTAAGGTCTTCCACTTGTTTATTTGGCACGTGATTCATCGGTGTTAAAATGTAAAATGCATTTTCAAACAAATGTGCCTTTGCACTTTCAACTCCCGTTTTATGAGAACCCGCCATCGGATGTCCACCAATGAAAGAAACATCCTTTGAAAATAAAGCTTCCGCTTCGTTCATAATAGACCCTTTTGTACTACCAACATCAGTCACTATAACATCTTCTCGTAAACGGAATGACGCAAGTTTGTGTAATAGCTTCTTCGTTTCTTCAACTGGAGAAGCAAAAACAATTAAATGTGCCTCTTCACATGCACGCTGTAAATCAACTCCTATTTCATCTACTACGTGTAATTCTTTTGCACGCTCTACTTGCTCTTTAAATATATCGTACCCTGTTATCGTTACATCGTGCTCTTTCTTAATTGCTAATGCGAGAGAGCCTCCTATTAAACCTGTTCCAATTAATACTACCTTTTTACGCATTTGCCTCATCTCGAGACTTATTTTTTTTATTTTCAAAGTGTTGTTTTAACACTGAAATCACTCCTTCATTTTGCTCCCTTGTTCCAACTGTAATACGGACACCCTTTGGGAATGGACGAATAATAAATCCTGCATGTGCACAAGCTTCATAAATCTCTCCAGCATTATCTACCGGTAAGAAGATGAAATTAGTTTGTGACGAATAAAATGGTATACCGTTTTCCTTACAGAAACTCTCGTATTGCTGTAATCCTTCTGTATTCATGTGAACTATTTCTTTAATAAACTCGTCATCACCAAAAGCAATCGTCGCTGCTTTTTGCGCTAATGAAGATACGTTAAATGGTAAACGTACGACATTTAATTTCTCAATTAGCTCTTCCTGTCCGATCGCATATCCAACGCGGAAAGAAGCTAATCCGTATGCTTTAGAAAACGTTCTAAGTACAAGAATGTTTTTATGTTTTTCTAAAAGCGGTAATGTCTCAGGGAAATCTTTTGCTGTTACGTATTCATAGTACGCTTCATCAATGACAATTAACGTATTTTCACTAATGCCTTCAATAAATTGAGTTAATTTTTGCTCATTCACATATGCGCCCGTCGGGTTGTTTGGATTACAAATCCATACGATTTTCGTATTATTATTTACCGCTGACGAAATTTCGTCTAAATCGTATACACCTTTATTTAAAGGAATTTCTTTCACTTCACACCCTTCAATAATCGCATGATGGCGGTACTGCGGGAATGTTGCACCTGCTGTTACAATGTTATCTCCCGCTCGTAATACGGCGCGGCTTATTATTTGAATGATTTCATCTAAACCACTACCACAAAGTACTTGTTCCATTTGCACATGCAACTTATCTGCGATTGTTTGACGGAGCGTTGTAGCACCTCCGTCAGGATATAAAGCATGTTCCAACCAAGAGTTTTGCAACTCTTCTAAAACTCTCGGTGAACAACCAAATGGATTTTCATTCGATGCTAATTTCACAAACGAATGATCTCCGTACACTTCTTTCATTTGTTCTGGTGATTTACCTGGTTTATATGGTTGTAATGATGATAGTTGATCTTTTACTTGCACGTTAAACCCACCTTTTTATTAAAATTCTTTTGCATAGTTATTGTGTTGCATAATGTTTTGTTTTAATAATTCCATACGATCTTTTCCGAATTGTTCGACTAGTGCATCTGCAAGTTCCCATGCCACAACAGATTCAGCTACTACACCCGCTGCTGGTACTGCGCAACTATCAGATCTTTCAATACTCGCTTGGAATGCTTCTTTCGTATCAATATCAACGCTTGCTAACGGTTTGTATAAAGTAGGAATTGGCTTCATCACGCCTCTTACGATAATTGGCATACCTGTTGTCATACCGCCTTCTAAACCGCCGGCATTATTCGTTTTTCTCGTGTATCCTTTTTTTTCATCCCACAGAATTTCATCATGCACTTTGCTTCCTGGTTGTCGTGCCGCTTCAAAACCTACGCCGATTTCAGCACCTTTAAATGCATTTATACTCATAATTGCACCAGCAAGTTTTGCATCTAATTTACGATCGTAATGAACGTAACTACCAACGCCAATCGGCATACCTTCTGCAATGACTTCCACAATACCACCGATTGAATCTCCACTACTTTTTGCGTTGTCAATCGCATTCATCATTTCTTGCTCTACTTCTTTATCTAAACATCGAACTGGTGAGTTTTCAGTAATTGTTTGAATTTCTTCAATTGATAAGTTTGAAATATGTTTTGCTTTTACTCCACCAATTTCAAGAACATGTCCTGCAATTCCCACGCCTAATTCGCTTAAAATTTGTTTTGCAACTGCACCAGCAGCTACACGAACTGTCGTTTCTCTTGCAGATGACCGCTCTAATACGTTTCTTATATCACGATGACCATATTTAATTGCTCCATTTAAATCTGCATGTCCGGGACGTGGTTTTGTAATTGTACGTTTCATGTCTTTACTTTCTTTTTCCGAAATTGGCTCTGCACCCATTACTTTCGTCCAATGTTTGAAATCATCATTTTTTACAATTAACGTAATCGGTGATCCAAGTGTCATCCCGTGACGAACACCACTTACAATTTCAACTGTATCTGTTTCAATTTGCATACGTCTTCCGCGTCCATGACCTTTTTGTCTTCTTAATAATTCTTTATTAATATGTTCCGCCGTAAGTGTCAAACCTGCTGGTACACCTTCTAAAATAACTGTTAACTGCGGTCCATGTGATTCTCCAGCTGTAATGTATCTCATTTCTCTTGCCCCTTTACTATTTTTTTGTACAAAAAAGTCCCTACTGAGCGCTCAGTAGGGACGATGTTTATCGCGGTACCACCCTAGTTGTAGACTTCTTTCGTCTACCTCTCTTCTTCTTTAACGATCGTTCGACCGTCTTACCCTCCAAAAGTTGTCGGGAAAGATGCTCCAAGGCTGTAATTCATGCTTACCTTTGTACTGATTCACACCGACCATCAGCTCTCTTTAACAGTGAGATAAGCACTACTGTTTCCTCTTCAATGCATATATGATATGGAATTAAGATAATTTATTTTTGAAACCTTTTAACTCATCCATGAATCTATGGAATTCTGGAATGTCCATTTGTTGTGCAGAATCTGATAATGCAACTGCTGGATCTGGATGAACTTCAGCCATTACTGCATCTGCGCCAATTGCAAGTGCCGCTTTCGCTGTTGGTAATAATAAATCTCTGCGTCCAGTTGAATGTGTTACATCAACGATAACTGGTAAATGTGTTTCTTTCTTTAAAATTGGTACTGCAGAAATGTCTAATGTGTTACGTGTTGCTCTTTCGTATGTGCGGATACCGCGCTCACAAAGAATAATTTGATCGTTACCTTGCGCAATGATGTATTCCGCTGCGTTAATGAACTCATCAATTGTTGCTGCTAATCCACGTTTTAATAATACTGGTTTGTTAACTTTACCTACAGCTCGTAATAAATCGAAGTTTTGCATGTTACGTGCACCAACTTGAATTACATCAACGTAGTCTAATGCCATTTCAACATCGTTCGGATTTAAAATTTCACTAATAATTGCTAAGTCAAACTCGTCTGCTACTTGACGTAAAATTTGAAGTCCTTCTACTCCTAAACCTTGGAAATCATATGGAGAAGTTCTCGGTTTGAATGCACCACCGCGCATTAATTTTAAGCCTTGGTCTTTCATCGCTTGCCCTACTTGACGAACTTGTTCTAAACTTTCTACTGCACAAGGTCCCATGATGAACGTTTGTGTTCCGTTTCCAATCAATTCACCTTTTACATCAACAATTGTATTTTCTTGTTTCTTTTTACGTGATACTAGTAACGCTTTACGGTTATCATCTTCTTGTAACTCTAAGCTTGCTTTGAAAATCGTTTTGAAAATATGTTGAACTGTTGATGTTTCGAATGGTCCTTCGTTATGCTCTGCAATCATATCAAGTACTTCACGCTCACGTACTGGATCAAAGCGTTTCGTGCCTTGTACTTGCTTTTGCTCTCCAATTTTTTGAACAATTTCACCACGTTTGTTTAAAAGGTGTAATAGTTGTAAGTTAATTTCATCTACCTGTTTACGTAATTGATCTAATTCATGATTTGCCATTTGGAAATCCTCCTCTAATGTTTTAAAAGTATAGTAAGAGAATAAAAAATTCTCTATTTTCTGAACTGACTAATTATACAAATTTATAGTGGAATCGATACCTCTTCTTATTTTAAACTAATAATTCGTACAAAGACATAAACTACTAGTTAAAAACCCACTTTTTTGTACAAAAAAGCCCTACTGATTCAATCAGTAGGGACGATATTTATCGCGGTACCACCCTAGTTGTAGACTTCTTTCGTCTACCTCTCTTCATTGTTAACGATCATCTGACCGTCTTTCCCTTCATAAAGACAATACTATCTTTACTACGAAAAAGATGCTCCAGGACTGTAATTCGCTCTTGTTTATGTACTGGTTTGCACCAACCACCAGCTCTCTGTTACAGGGAAACAACAACTACTGCTTTTCCTTTCAATGCATGACTATTTAATTTTCAAGTTGAACCACTAAAATACAAAAAGTCCCTACTGAATAAATCAGTAGGGACGATATTTATCGCGGTACCACCCTAGTTGTAGACTAACTTTCCGTCTACCTCTCTTCACTGTTAACGATCAATTGACCGCTTTTTCCTCATAAAGACAAACTATCTTTATTACGAAAAAGATGCTCCAAGACTGTAATTCATGATTATCCCTGTACTGGTTCACACCAACCACCAGCTCTCTGTTACAGTAAGACTAACCACTACTGTGATCTCTTCATTGCACTTTGTTTATTCAAATGTTTTTGAAATTGAATAAGTATGATTCGTATTATAGAACGCTTTTCAAAACACTGTCAACAACTTTTTATATATTTTTTTAAATTCCACTTTCGTCCTATAATTCTTTTTGTAAATCACCCATTACAATTCCTATGCGAATTATTTCATTTTCTAGTAAATGTAAAACATATTCCTCTACTTCATACTGAACTAATAATTCTTTTATTTGTATGATTTCTTTTTCTAATAAAACGGCTTCGTGACATGTTTGTAGTAAAATAAAAAACACATTTGCAAACATTTCTTTATGCGCTTTCATACTTTCTTTTTTATGAAGCATTTCAATCAATAACCGCTTCATTTCCTCACCTGTACATTTACCATGTACACTTGAAAATGCACGAGACATAATACATAATCCTTTTTCTAATATTTCATCCATGTATAAAATAATACGTAAAAGCATCACATATTCTCTCGCAGTTATCTCACCCATTTTTGGTCGTTCTCGCAAAAATACACTGAGCCAAGCTGTCCAAAACTTTTGTTGTTCTTTTACACTTAATGTTTTGACGTAATAGCATAAAAACTGCATAAACTTAATTTTATTTTCTTCATTTTCTAGTATGAGTAACGGGTATAACCAATTTGTTTTTTGCTCCCAATATAGTACACATTTAATAAATACAAAGCTAAGCCACTTCAAGAAAGCTTCTCTCGTATGCGGATGTAATACTTCCAAATGTTCTATCGCATACTTAATAAATCGCTTCATTTCTGTAAATAAAGGTAAATTTATTTGCGTGTAACATAAGCCGGCCCATGCATATTCCGTAATCTCATTTTGTTTTTTTAAATCTAAGTATGGTAACAAATATTTTCGGCACCATTGTTTTTCAATATGATATAGAAATGTAATATCTGCTATTAAACGAGCAAACATAAAGTTTGTTCGTTCCGAATTAACTCTTACTTGTTCTTCAAATAAAAATAAATATTCATATACATTACGATCGTATAAATGATCATATGATAACAACTTTAATAATACAGCCGTCATTTTTCCAACTGGATGCTGAATTGATTCATTATAAAAATCTTGTTTCCCAAGCTTAAAGTCTGTATCACTCTTCATAACTTGAGGGAACACTGAAAAAGCAAATCGTTTTACAACACGTATACTATTCTCTTCTAACTCTTCTAGTCGATTACTAATTTCATATAGAAAACTACTAATTAACCAATGAAAAGCAGTATTTCTAACAAATTTCTGCAATAGCGGAATAATTTTTTGGATTTGCTCATTCGTCAATCCTCGATTATTTCGCCATTCTCTAATACAAACAAACCATACTTCATTACTTATTTCTTGCACTCCTACTAATTGGTATGCAAATGAAATACTCCACTCTGTGTTTAATTTACATGCTTTTGATAACATCTCTAAAAAATGGCGTTGTTCAAAAACACCATCTTGCGAAAATTGCTGAACTTGCTTCATAATTTCAACATCTTTCAGCTGCAATAATCCGTCAGCAGTTACATTACAAGTAATGCTTTCTGCTGTATCTTCTTTCTTTTGTACACTGTATCGTTCAGAATGAAAATGAGGATGCTTTTGCTTCATTAACTCATACCCATTTGCCGTAGATGGGCTATTCGAATCACACTTGAATAATAAGTCTAATACGAGACATGCATCAAATACCCTCTCTTCTGTAAGATGCTTTATTACAGTTCGAGTGACTTCTTCTTTTGTTTTTTCTAAACAATGTGCATAATGCCTTTTTAAAAGTTGAAAAACTTCGTGTTTATAAGTGAAATCTAAAAGAAGTCCTTCATGTAACAACCATTTCATTTTGTCATCTACACGAACAAAAATATTTTTATTCATCGCATCAATTGCAATTCGCTTTTGAAGTACACTATTTGCTTCTATCATTTCTGTAATATAATAATCCGCTTTTTTTTCATTGTTTTCGCATAAATAAGTTAGACACTCTTTTACAATTCGTATTAAAAATGCAAGATCATTTTGATGAAACTCTTTCTCTACATTTTCCTTATTTCTTTTTTTCAGTGCCGTTTGTCTTAACGACAACATTCTCAATTTTTCTAATCCAATCATCATAATTGGAACAGCATAATAAGCGATATATGGCCTCATCTTTTCGTTCCAAATTTGCTCCACATGAGAAAATGTAGATACTGGTAAGCGACTCGATTCCTCGAGTTCTATTGATTCTTGCGTATCATTCCCCCATTTTCTTACACGTTTCAACTTCAGTTTTCCGTCTAAAATAAAAGTTAGTAACAATAAGGCAATTTCTTTATGCTCAGGAAAAGAACATTTTTGCAGTAACTTAGAAATCTTTTCTATAGAGCTACTATCTTTTTCAGCTGTTTCTAATAAAAGGAGTGTCCACCTTGCAAACAACAGCGGGTCCATCTTACTCTTCGTTTCGTTTAAGTAGTTACAAATTGTTCTCCATAATAACGGTGATATTTTAGAATAGTTTTTATAAATTAATTGAAATAATTCTTTCTGATGACTAAAAAGAAATTGTTCCACTAACCATTCTGCAAGTAATTCATCTACTTCATTATAGTTTGGCGTAAGCATAAACAAATTTTGTAATTTACCTTCTGCTTCTAACCATTCGACCCATTCATAATCATGAGCAAATTCCACAAAGTAACGTACTGTTTCAATTTTTTTAATCGATTGCTTTATGTATGATAATTGTTCCTGTTCTACTGACGGGGGAACCGTTACAATATCCCGAATACGCATTCTTTTCGTAATATAATTATCACCCATTAATTCAGCCCAGCGTTTTACTGCTTTTACGAGGGATTGATGATTATTCACCTTATTCGGATACACAATTGGTCTTATCCCTAAATGTTCCCAGTGGTACGTATTTTCTCCTTGTGCGACAAAAGCAAATCGTCTTGTACTTGGTGGTAAACCAGTTGCTAAATATTTCATTACTGGGTCATTATGACTATATCCAATGAATAAAACGGTGTAATTTGAGAATAGATCAACTAAAAATCTTCTCGCCCACCCTTCCGTTAAGTAAGCCCTTCCAAAATCACCATCTGTTAAAATTAAAGCCTCTTTCTCCTGTTCTACATTACCATGTATATAAGCAAGACCTTTAAAAGCTCTCCCAGTCGGTAAAGCTGGAGCGTAATAAACATTGATATCTCTATTTATTTCTCTAATTGCTGTTGTAAAATGTTGATCAAAATTTGTTGTTACAATGCGGATATCTGTATCTAAAGGAAATAGCCTTGGAATTGCATAATGCAATGGATTCGGTTTTGATTTCTCTATATGAACAAGATCTCTTGCGACTTGATGTACATCTTTTGTTTTCGCAATTTTACCAAGATAATAATCATGTGGTTCTGTTATTTCACGTTTTTCGACATATAACGTTTTTGCAATTTCATCAACTAAATCATCAAAATTCGGTAAGTTTGATTTCCCTTTCATAGAAACTCCCGCTCCAACAAATAATACTAACTTTCCTTGCTCAAGGTGATCAATTAACTCATCTGGAATTTCTACTTCTGAAGTAATCCACATCCTGGATTCCCCCTTACCTAAAAATGTCATACACTCTCATTTTACTATAACATTTTTTCATTGTTTTTATAATATTTAGACTAAATTCCGAACATGAAAAAGTTTTATGTAAATAAATCCGTTACAATGTATGAACTCCAGAATTTATTGAAAAACTATGTATAAATCGGAGGTGTAAATTTTGAATAATTTCACAGTAGTGCTTATCAAGTTTATATCGTGCATTATCGCATTTAGCATTGGGCTTGCTTTATTTTTCCCTGCAACGTTTGTTCAAATTATTTCATTCAGTCTCTTTGTTACAATCGTATCCTACATGTTCGTTGATAAAATCATTTTAAATCGAATTGGCAATACTGGTGCCATTATGTCGGATTTCTTATTAACATATTTAAGCGTATGGATTTTCGGTAATATTTTATTAGACAACTATATGCAAATTGCATGGGGCAGTATCCTTTCTGCCATCGTCTTCACTTTATCTGAAGTAATCGTTCATCGCTTCTCTAACTCTCATACAAGGCACAACAATGATAACATTCGTATTAATCGCCGCTTTGCATATGGTACAGAGTTTGCTGAAGAACAAAATATATTGGATAAAGATAAAAAAAAGTAACGTTTTAATGCAGGAGCGCCCTTTTTAATTATGTGGTGCTCCTTTTTTGTATTTTTTCATTATGGTACGTGAAATTATATAATTGATTATTTCAAAATACCGACTTACTAACAGTATTTGACGCTATTTTTTCTAATGAAAACTGCCTCTTATTTAGAGGCAGCCACTTTTAAGTCTTTTACTTCAACAACATCCGCAAACGCTCCCAATACTGCGTTATGATGTTTCACAATATCTTCAGCACGTAACACTTCTGTATTAAATGTACTATGTGCATCACTCACTAACGTTACTTTATATCCTTCACTACATGCTCTGCGCGTTGTCGTATCTACACAATACTCTGTTTGCATTCCCGAAAGAATAACGTGTTCAATTCCTTTCTCTTGTAACACTTCGCTTAAGTTTGTATTATGGAATGAATCTGGAGTCGTCTTTTCAACTATATTATCTCCTTCTTGCGGAGCGATGGCCGCATGGATTCGCCATCCATCCGTACCTTTTTCTAACGGATGATCTTTAGGACCGTTATGTTGGATATAAATAACTGGAATATCATTTGAACGACATTCCATAATAAGCTCTTGCAGTGTTTGTAAAAACTTTCCCCCATTATGTACTGGCATTCCAGCTGTATACATACCCGCTTGCACATCAATTACGATTAATGCTTTTTTCATTTCACACATCCCCCTTTGTTTGTATAAGCCATTATTATTGTTTATATTCCATCATCCAACAATCTTCTAATTTCCCCTCATGCAACTCATGTTCCTTTAAAATCTTTACTTTTTTAAATCCACTTTTTTCATAACACTTTATTGCCCGTTCATTATTTACTTTCGGATCCATTGCAATTGCTTCTGCTCCCATTTCACCCATAATATATGTAATTGCTGCCTGAACAAGTTTTGTTCCAATTCCCTTTCCCCAATAGGCTGGTTCACCGATAAATTGGTCCATACCCCATACATTTTGTGATTCTTTATAGCCATATAACGCTTTCCACTCTGAATCCACTGGATACATTTGTATGTAACCAATCGGAATGGTATCAAATTCTATTAAACATCTTTTTTCATTACTGTTTGGACTATGTATAAAATGATCAAGCACCTTTTCTACAGATTGCGGATTATCTCGTCCTTCGTAATACCGCAGGACTGCTGGGTCCGTTAACCATTTAGAAATGATAGATGCATCATCTTCCATTACGTATCTAATCAATAAACCTTCTTTTTGAAAAAGCATATTATACCTCTATTATTCCTTTATATTTTTTCTTGCTGTTACATCTTTCATTGCACCTACTAATGCATATGGTAGTAATGTAATCGCAAAAAATGCTGTAAATACGTTAAATTGCGGGATTGTATAGAGTGTGAACCATTCAGTGAAAAATTGAGAATTTAATATTCTATTAAAAAACTCTCCGCCTGGCCTAAAGTTTGGTGCCCACGCAGTGATTTCACACAAAATAAACAGTAACTGAACAATAAAAAATGCCCCTAGATAACGAAACCAAGTCCGTTTCCATATAGGTTGTGCATTTTTTAATATATCCCCCATCTTACCCCCTCCTTAAATATCCATCATATTGATTATACACTTTCCTCACTTCATTTGTTAAAATTTTCTATATAATTAATACTGTTGGGGGAATACATTATGTCTAATCCTATATTTACATCCACTTTAATCATTCTTAGAGGAAACTCCGCAAGTGGTAAAACAACGATTGCAAAACAACTACAAGAACATTTCGGACAAGGGACACTTTTAGTATCACAGGATGTTGTACGTAGAGATATGCTTAGAGTACACGATACAATGGGTAATTTATCACATGATTTACTATTTGAAATTACGAAGTACGGAAAAGGAAAATGTGAATTTGTTATTTTAGAAGGTATATTGAACAGTCATAGGTATGGTGAGATGTTAAAAGAATTAATTCGTTATTTTGATGAAAATGCATTTGCATATTACTTTGATTTATCATTAGAGGAAACTATTAGACGACATAACACAAGGGACAAACGACACGAATTTGGTGAAGATTCCCTACAAAAATGGTATAATCCGCACGATACTATTAAGGTTGCCAGAGAAACTATTTTTACAGATAACTTTACGCAAAAAGATATATTTGATGCAATTCTTAATGATGTTGCGATCAAAAAACAAGCCTAACATATTATGTTAGGCTTGTTATGTATTTTGTATTTCAGTTTTTATAATTGAACAATCTATACATAAATAATAGTATATATTCATTTCCCCAAACTGGAAATTAACTACTGAAATAAGTCCACGTTCCTCAATATCTTGAGTAATTGTAGCAACATATTTCATCTCTTTCGCACAAGTTGGACACGCCAAATCCTTTGGAAGATCATCATATAACGGTACCCCTAATAATCTACATACATATTCAGAACCGAACAAGTCAAAAGCTTCCCAGTAACTATCTTCATCTGTAGGTATATCTTCATTTTTCATATTTATAAGCTTTACCGTTGTTTTTGGTAATAAAACTGGTAACTTATATTCCTCTTCCATTATCCATTCTTCTGTATTTTGCTGCTGTATGATTTGAACAGTTTTCCCTCCATCACTTAACTGAAAATATTGCGGTTCCCATACCATCGCGCAGTTTAAACATGAAACGAATGGTAAAATATTTAGTTCATTACTTTTAAGTTCAGCAAGTCTCCCATCTTTTAAATCAAAACAGAGAATTTGATGCATCTTTTCACCGCATAACTTACATACTGGCAAATTACAATCTTGACCGCCAAAGTAATGATTATATGAACCTCTTCCTTCAATTACTCTATACCCTTTCCTTTCTTTGCAATGTGCACCATATAATTCTGTTGTCATATTCTATCCTCGCCTTTTATAAGAGTGATTCACAAAATCATAATAATTAAGACTAAAAAGCATCGTCTTCCTGAATAGTTTCCATAATAAATTCTTTTAAACTCGGACATATTTCTTCCATTTCGTCATCCGCGTGATACCAAATATATATTTGATCATCCATTTTTCCATTATTTATTTTAAAGCACAATTTATCCCCTGAACCATCGTCACCAATTATGATAAGGTTTTCTGAAATATACTCATCTCTCATGTCAACATTTTGTCTAACTATATCATCCCAAGTTTTCGTTACATTTCTATTATCTTTAATCGGATATAGTACCCATTCCCCTATTTCAGCATTATTAACTAATTTAATAAGATCCCTATATTGATTTGGGAAAGCAGCACCTAACTTTTCTTCAGTTTCTTTTATTTGCAGCTCCAATACACCTTGTTTCTTTATTTCAATATATTCTCTTACTTCTTTCATGAAATACACCTATCCTTTGAACTTAATTACACTATTATGAGTGACAGTGTTTAGTAAACGATTTGATCCAATTTATACATTTCATTATACGTTAATCCTTCGTTTTCAACATACTACTCTTCTCTACTTCTCAATAAACTTCTGTTCTACTTCCTTACCTCATTCTTAATAGTTTTATTTTCTAAACATCATACATTTTTTATGTTTTGTTACAGGTTTAGTAATAAGCCATTTAAAAATCCTATTATCCTTCTACTAAAAAAATAAAAGCCAGCCTCAATAAAGAGAACTGACTTCTATTTGGATAATTATTGTTACTATAAAATTTTCACTTTAACAGTTTGTCTTCCCCAATTCATAGCTTTACTTTTTGAACCCATTAAAACATCAATACGATTACCTTTAATTGCACTTCCAGTATCACCAGCGATAGCTTCTCCATAACCTTCTACCCATACTTTAGATCCTAATGGGATTACTTTCGGGTCAACTGCGATAATTCTCATATTCGGATTTGCCGTTAAATCATGCCCCATCGCAGTTAAAACGCGTCCACCATATGTACCATTTTCACTTGGATCAGCAGTATACGCTGTCGCTACTACCGTTAATTCACGTTTAGCAGACTGTATGTTGTTTTTAGATGCTTCTTTCGCTCTCTCTTCTTCTTTAGCTTTTGCTATTTCTCTTGCTTGTTCTTCTTCTTTAGCTTTTGCTATTTCTCTTGCCTTCTCTTCTTCTTTAGCTTTTGCTATTTCTCTTGCCTTCTCTTCTTCTTTAGCTTTTGCTATTTCTCTTGCTTTCTCTTCTTCTTTAGCTTTTGCTATTTCTCTTGCTTGTTCTTCTTCTTTAGCTTTTGCTATTTCTCTTGCTTTTTCTTCTTCTTTAGCTTTTACTATTTCTTGCGCTTTCGGTTCTTCTTTGACTTTTGCCTCTTCTTTAGGCTTTACTATTTCTTGCGCTTTTACTTCTTCTTTGACTTTTGCCTCTTCTTTAGGCTTTACTATTTCTTGCGCTTTTACTTCTTCTTTGACTTTTGCTTCTTCTTTAGGCTTTACTATTTCTTGCACTTTCGGTTCTTCTTTAACTTTTACTTCTTCTTTGACTTTTACCTCTTCTTTAGGCTTTACTATTTCTTGCGCTTTTACTTCTTCTTTGACTTTTGCCTCTTCTTTAGGCTTTACTATTTCTTGCGCTTTTACTTCTTCTTTGACTTTTGCTTCTTCTTTAGGCTTTACTATTTCTTGCACTTTCGGTTCTTCTTTAACTTTTACTTCTTCTTTGACTTTTACCTCTTCTTTAGGCTTTACTATTTCTTGCGCTTTCTCTTCTTTTTTAACTTTTACTTCTTCTTTGACTTTTAACTCTTCTTTAGGCTTTACTATTTCTTGTGCTTTCGTTGTTTCTTTCGCTTTTGCTACTTTCTGCGTCTTTACTTCTTTCTTTTCTTTAACTGATTTTTGTACTTTCGCTACTTGCTTCGTTTTCTCTTCAGTTTTCTTTTCAGTTGGTGCTGTACTTGATAGGAAAGAAACGTTTGCATAAGCAGTTTTTCCTTTATACTCAAATTGCAGCCATCCGTCTTTTACTTGATGCGTTGATTCAATTACATCATCTTTTTTTAGTCTGCCAAGAATTTCTGAATCCGTGTTTGCTTCAGTGCGTACATTTAACAAATTCGCCGTTACATGATATACATCTTTTGTAAACTCCGAACTTACAAACACTTCTTTACCATTCAACTCAATTTTTGACCAGCCATCTTCGGTATTTATGACTTTTAACTCTTGCCCATTCTTTACTTTTTCGACCACTTTTGATTCTGTAGTCGGTTTTTCACGTACGTTAAGTACATCTGCTGTTACAATTGTTTCTGCGGTAGCAGTTGTGGTAAACGCCCCCAATCCAAAAACAGTTGCTGTTGCTGCGCCAATTACTTTTTTCATATTAGCCTCCATTAAATTTTTTTGAATTTTACCAAATGCCTTCGTAAAATTGTATAATCTTACATAATATCAAAACATTTGCAACAGTATATTAATATTGTTTAATATACTGTTATTAAAACTCCTTACTCCAATACTATCAAATTCTCATTTCTAATTCTATATATTATAAATCTCCTTATCTTTTATAAAAGCTCCATGCCCTTCTTCACACTAAATAGTTGTAGCAATTCCCGCCAAAAATAAACTTACGATTGCTAAAATTTGAGTAGCGACTATAGCCCCTCTTAAATGAAACTTATAATCTTTATATCCTTTCATACCTTCCGTACTAGGAATCACAACAAACCTTGGAGTAATCCAGCAAAAAATTAGCCAATCAATTATAAGTAAATCTACTAAATTGAAAATCATT